>DMKZ01000165.1 GCA_003454065.1 Spirochaetaceae bacterium | reverse complement strand
GATTTTGGCGATAGGTCATGTTCTCAATCTCGTCATGGGCTTGCTTTCGGTGGTCGTGCATGGCGTCAGGTTGAATGTGATGGAATTTTCGAATCAGCTTGGACTCGAGTGGTCCGGATATGAATATCACCCGTTCGAATGATGCATCGGGTTTTAAGAGAATTGTTGTTTTGAGTATGGTGAGGGCTTGAACCCTCTTGTAAGGAGAAATATATGGATTATTTGGTTGGAATCGGCTTGGCTTGCGCTTTGTGTTTCAGCGCATTGGGTTCGGCGTTTGGAACCGGCATAGCATCTCAGGGCGCCATAGGCGGATGGAAAAAGTGCTATATGCAATCTAAAAAGGCTCCATTCACCATGGTTGCGTTTTCCGGTGCGCCGCTTACGCAAACGATATACGGTTATCTTCTATCCACTTTCATTTCCAATTCCGCAGCTTCCGGTGCGGTTTCCAGGACTCCGATGCTTGGTTTGGCTGTAGGCTTTTTTGCGGGTATAGCGATAGGGTTCAGCGCGTTTTTTCAGGGCAAGGCGGCTGCTGCGGCATGCGATAGCTTGGCTGAAACGGAGAAGGGAACAGCCAACTATTTCATTGTCGTAGGAATAATAGAGACGGTAGCTTTGTTCACATTGATTCTGGGCATGCTTTTGCTGCAATAAGGTCAGGCTTATGTTGCGGAAGCTTTCGTATTTGCTCTTCATGGCGCTCTTGCTGTCGCTTTCGGCATGCAAGCAAATCGACATAGTGGATTTGTACGATGAAATGAGATTCGTCTATATGATTCCCAAGGAAAACGACAATGGGTATCAGGTTAAGGCCAAATCGGTTTCATTTCGCAAAGGCTCCGCATTTTCCAAAAGGGATAGCGAGGCGTTGTTCGAAGAATTCAAGATAGACAGGTACGTGCTGACGAAATTCTTTTTGTCTGCCGACGGCTCGGATTTGGTCGAAACCGGCAAGTATTCGGCTCCTGATTCGATATCTGCCGATATGATGGGTAAGGAGTTTCTTCGACAGCGTCCGAGCCTGGACAAGACAGACCTGACGTCTTACTTCTTCACTGAAAGCGCGTCCTTGTACGCGTATTACGACCCTGTGCGCGTTACGGAAGTGACTTTCGAAGAGGATTATTCGGCAAATGCGATCATGAGCGGATCGGGATTGAATGTGAAGGCTCTTGTGCTACCGGAGAACGCTGCGAACAGAAAGGTGCATTGGCGTCTGGCTGAGGAGAGCGATAAGGTGGTGAGGGTGTTCAACCCCGAAACCGTAGATGCGCTGCTTGAGCTTGTAGCCATGGCTCCGGGAAGCTATGATATCGAAGTAGTGACCGAAGACGGAAAGCTCGAGAAGAAATGCACCATATCCGTGATTCCGCTTGAGGTCGATTACGCTAAGTTCTATCCGACTGATCATTTGCAGCTGAATGGATATCTTCAGGAGGTTTTGCCTGAGGGCATCGGCGACGTCAATCTCAAATGGAGCAGTCTGAATCCGACTATATTGTCCTTTGACAACGAATCCGACTCGACAGTGGGCCGCGCTCACGGCATGGCCGCTGGAATCGCGCGCGTTGTGGCTGCGGATGAGGAACGAGGGCTTGAATTCCATTTGTCCGTAGTCGTACATTCGGCAACATAGGCATAGTCGCGGTTTGCGGGTTATCGGTGATATTTATGAAGAAGACATTGTTTTTAGGTTTGGTTGTTTTGCTTGGTTTGGTCTCGTCATGCGCGACCATGAAGAGCAAGATGCTTCAAAAAGGCTTGTATGAGGTGGAATTCGACAATTCCGATTATGCTTATGCGATGAGCATACTCAGGGATGTCCGCGGTAAGGAAAGAGATGACATCGACAAATCAAGCATCAGATTCGATTTGGGCTTTACGTCAACCGTAGAGCAGAATGGAATCTTGGCGAGAAACTACAACGACTATATCAGGGATGCTGCGACCTTCGTGGTGAGAACCAAGAAAGGCGATGGTCGGTTTTCCAGCGTTGGCGTGGCTCCCGGTTTCGATTCTATGAACGATGAGTTTGTCAGCAAGGCCTTGAAATTCGATTCTTATTACAAAGTGCTGCCGTTCCTTCTGGTTGATGGCATAAACGAGAACGGAGTCGTGGTGACGCTGAGTTCCTATCCGGTTAGCGACTTTTCACCCGAAACGGTATTGGATTTGTACAAGCATGGGAACTTCAGCCCTAAAAGACGCGAGGAAATGATAAAAAACATGGTCAAGATCAAGGAGAAGCGGAGTTTCGAGGATAGGATGCGGGATTGCAGTGTTTTGAACTCCAAGGAGCTTAAAGATGGCGGAACGGAGGATGATGAAGGCATATTCATAATCATGTCCGTGAGATATCTGCTCGACAAGGCGTCTTCGGCTGAGAATGCGGTTGACATATTGAGGAAAAAGAAGCTTCTGGATTATCCTACTACCGATGATAAGGATAGGGGCTATCATTTCATGATCGCCGATAATGATAATTGCGTTTGCGTGGAATTCATAGACGGTGAAATGTTCGTTGATGCTGATGCGACTGTCATGACGGATTATTCGTTCAACAACCTCAGCTCCTATTCGATGATGGGGCAGGAGCGTTATGACATCCTTAGGGACAGGCAGCGCGGGATGACTAGCAGACGGGCTATCATAAACGTCATGAAGGACATGTATTATTCGAAAGCGTATGATGCGTCGGATCCGAATTCGTTCTGGTATTCGGAATGCTATACCGATAAGGGCATGTTCATGTTCAATCCGCCGAGTCTTGATGAGATAGACGAGAACTTCGATGGCAACAGGTTCTTCCTCGATTATTTCGACAGCGTTTTCTCAAATCAATCGGAAATACGCAAGATGCTTTCGCTAAAGTCGAATAGGCCGAAGGATCGCAATGTGCTTTATACTGCGCATACGTCCGTTTACGACATTAAGGAAAGGAACCTCACGCTTATAGCGCGCGAAAACAACATAGAATTCGATTTTAGGATATGACGTATGGAAATTGCGGAAATCGGTTCGGGCGTAGACTCTTCTGAAGGGCGTTTGAGGGCGTATCATCTTTTCTATCCGGTTGCGAACAGGCGCTTCGTTGGTTTTTTTGAAGGTCGAAGGCTCGGCGCAGGGGACAAGCTCGTAGCGAACATACCTTTTGGCGGAATGAGCGATAATGACATTGTCGATGTGCTGGATGAGTGCAGATGCAAGGGCAATTCCGAAACGCAGATAAACGTCATTCGCATTGCCACCGAGGAGGATCTGCGCTTGTTTCGCGAAAACTCCGAAAAGGAAGAGGATTGCATGAGGCGCGCAAGCAGGATAATAGAAAGCGTCGGCGTGAAAATGAACCTCATAAACGCTCACCTGATGCCTTTTTCCAAACTGATCGTATTGTTTTTCTCTTCGCCGTCAAGGGTTGACTTCAGGCCGCTTCTGGCGCCGTTGGGAAAAGAGTTCAAGATGAGCATCAACCTCCAGCAGATGTCCTTCAAGGCCGAAGCCAGGAATTCGGATTGCTATGGGATTTGCGGCAGAAAGCTTTGTTGCAGAAGCATTTCGAATGTTGTCGATCGTTCATGCGTTACGCTCAAGAAGGTCAAGGAGCAGAAGGAATCGCTGAACTCGGCGAAAATGCAAGGTCCTTGCGGCAAATTCTTCTGCTGTTTCGCTTTCGAAGAGGAGTTCTACAAGTCCCAGAAGAAGAATTTTCCGTCGAAAGGCGATAGGATAGTTACGGCTCCGAACGAGTCGTTCAGGGTGGTGGATATGAATTTCATTTCACAAATCGTTAAAGCCGAAAATGAAGAGAAGGGGGTCAGGTCTTTCAAACGCGATGAGATAATGAAATCCGGAAACGGAGAGTGGCGGATAATCGCTGGGCTTGTTTGAGGTTTCGAATGTTCAATAAGAGGAAAGATGCGTATTATTGCTATGATGTCACAAACTACATGAGAATATTTCCATTCATCATGAAAAGGCGTTGCGACAGCATGGTTTTCTATGAAATCGAGTATGACATAACCAACCTTGTCGGATTCGTCAAGGAATACAACAAGCAGCATAAGCAAGAGTTCGACGAATACAACGGCTCGCATGACGATAGGAAATTCCCATTGCGTCTCACTACGGCGATTCTCATAGCTTATGCGAGGCTGCTGGCGATCAGACCCAAGCTGAATCGCTTCATAGCGAACAAGAAGCTTTGGCAGCGCAAGGAGATATCGCAGGTGTTCATTGTCAAGAAATCGTTTACGGAAGAGGCTCCGGAATTGTCCGAGGAGCTCGTATTCGATGTGTTCGGGTCTTTTGATTCCTATGTGCAGCAAATAGAGTCCTATATCGATAGGTGTCAGACCTCCGATATTGATGAGCTTAATGCTAATGATATGGTTGTGGGGGCGGTTTTGAAGTATCTTCCGAAATGGCTGCTGTCGCTTGTCCTGTCTTTTTTTGGCATGAAGGACAGGCACGACGGCGTCGGGAAGTGGCTTCATAAGGCGGATTGCCTTCATTCGTCGGCTTTCACTGCCAACTTGTCGAGCTTGGGAATTTCGGATTCCGCGCCTCATCACCATTTGTATGAGTGGGGGACGACCAGCTTTTTCACTATCTTGGGTCCTGTGAAAAGAATTAGAGCGTTGTCGGCTGACGGCAAGGCTTCGCATAAGGACAGCATCAAGATCAGCTTCACCGTTGACGAGAGGATATGCGACGGATTCTATTTTTTGAAATCATTGAAGGTTTTGGGCGATTTTCTGTTCGAACCCGAAAAGCTGCTTCATGTTCCTGCTCCGGAAGAGATTCCGCATTTGATGACGAAGAAGGAATACAAGCAGAGTCTTAAGGCAAGGAAGAAAGAGCTTCTGGAAAAGAAAAAGGCAAGGAGTGCGTGAGGAATGAATACGTTTGAATCGAATTCTCGTCTTGAAGAAGAGGATGAGAAGAAAAAAAAGGACTCTCCGATGGATAAGGAGACATTGCTGAAGACAAGGATAATAACCTTGTTTTCCGAAATAAACAAGGATAGCGCGCAATCCGTGATACAGCAGCTGATAATGCTCGACAATGATGATTGCAGCAAGCCGATATGGATTTACGTCAATTCGCCGGGAGGCGAGGTGGATTCGGGACTGGCCATATATGACATGATCCGACTCGTGAAGTCTCCTGTGAATATGCTCGGCGTCGGGCTGATAGCATCG
>DMKZ01000147.1 GCA_003454065.1 Spirochaetaceae bacterium | reverse complement strand
TCCGACCGCATGATGGTGTGCGACATGGGCAAGATCATGCAGATCGACACTCCGGAGAATCTCTACAACCATCCGAGCAGCCGGTTCGTACATAACTTCTTGGGCGAAAGCACATTCATCAACGTATTGGTGAAAGACGGAAAAGTCTATCCGGAAGGATCGGAACAGGAGATAAGGATCCCCATACCCGCTGAAACTCAAGGCAAGATGGTGGTTGCCACGCGTCCGAACGAAATCGAACTTACCGGCTCCAGCGATGACGGATTCAAAACGCACATAGAAAAGCGCATATTCCTCACCGACAGAACGGAATATCTCGTACCCGTCGGCAAACAGATGGTGAAAATACAAACTCCTCACAGGATCCGCTTCAATGCGAAAGAGGAATGCTATGTCAAGTTCATCGAGCCGATCTGGTATCCGGTCGATGACGAGGCTACCGAAAGGGAGAGAAACAAGAGACAGCTGATCTGAGATCTGCTATTTCGATGCGCAATGCGCAATATGTTTTGAACGCTTCCGAAAGCCTGCCGCTCCAAGCATCCGGCAGGTTCAGGATTCTGAGGTTTTTTGGAAGCGTCAGTTTGTGTCGGCTCTTGTGCTACAGCGCGAGAGCCGTTTTTTTAGGAGATTGAACTTCGCATCGCATTGAAATCAATTTTGAAATACCTCTTAGAAATCATCTTCAGAAGATTAGATCAATGAATATGGATATTAGAATACTGCAGCAAATCGAAGGTGCCGAAAAGGCAGAGGGCCTCACGGTAATCATAGATGTTTTCAGAGCATTCACCGTTGAGTGCTTCCTTGCAGATGAAGGCGTTGCCCGCATAATTCCGATGGGAGAAATCGATGAGTGCCTGAAATTAAAGACTGAACATCCTGAATATTATCTCATAGGCGAACGCGGCGGCGTGAAATTGCCGGATTTCGACAGCGGCAACTCCCCTTCCTATCTTACCACTCAGGTCGATTTGAAAGGCAAAACGGTAGTGCATTGCACAAGCGCTGGAACCCAAGGCATCATGCATGCGACAAAAAGAACCGATGATGTTATTTCAGGCAGCCTCGTAAATGCCTCAGCTGCTGCCAGATATATAAAAAGCAAGAATCCGCATATCGTGACTTTGGTGTGCATGGGGTTGAATGGAACGGAGGAATCAGCCGAAGATACGCTTTGCGCCCGCTACATTCGTTCCAGAATATTAGGAGAGAACTTGAACATCCATAAGGAAATCGCCGAACTCAAGAATACCGCCGGAAGCAAGTTCTTCGACAAATCCCGCCGCATCTCGTTTCCCGAACCGGACTTCTTCATGTGTCTCGTCCCCGACATATTCGATTTCATCCTCAAGGCTGACATCTCAAAAACTCCTATGGAAATGATCAAAATCGAATTATAGGGCACTTCTAAAAACCTCAGAGTCCGATTTCGACTGATGCCCTTCGGATCTGAAAACCGCCGGAAATCATCCGATCGATATTTTCCTTGCGCGTCATCTTCTGAAAAACCTTCTGACAACGCTAATCGCCATCTTATAATACCAAGGACGAAGCGCCTTATCAGCCTCCCTAAGCTTTTCTCGAATCCGAATGAGCTGCGGGCAATGCAGCTCGCACTTGCCGCAACCGACGCATTGCGAAGCGAATCCGGTTTTTTTCCTAAGACCCATGTTCTGGGCGAAACCATGTCTCCCCGACCTTTTGCTTTCGCAAAACATAAGGTTGTAGAAATGAAAATTGCCGGGGATGTCCACACCTTTCGGACAAGGCATGCAATACCGGCAGCCCGTGCATGGCACTTTTTCGCGCTCGCGGATTATATCCCTTATCTTATTGACAAGCATGCGATGCGATTCATCGAACATGCCAGCCTCCGATTCGGAAGCTATGCGTGCGTTCTCCTCCACCATCTCCAATGAATTCATGCCCGAAAGAACGCAAGTCACCCCGTTCTGGTCGAAAAGCCAGCGAAGTCCCAATTCGGCCGGCGAATAGCCTGTTCCGGATTCCTTCAAAGCATCCATCGCCTTTTGCGGCAGCTTCACCAGATTTCCACCGCGCAAAGGCTCCATTATGATGACTGGAATCCCCTTCTTAGCCGCTGCCTCAAGACCCGTCCGTCCTGCTTGGCTGAACTCATCCAAATAGTTGTATTGTATCTGGCAAAAATCCCAATCGTATGCATCAAGTATTTCCAAAAAAGCCTGAACATTGCCATGAAAGGAAAACCCGATGTTTCGAATGCTTCCATCAGCCTTACGAGCGCGTATCCAATCTACTATGTTCAAATCCACCAGCTTGCGCCATTCCGAAATGTCCATAAGCATGTGCATCAGATAATAATCGACATGGTCCGTCCTAAGCCTCTCCAGCTCTTCGGCGAACACTTTACCAATCGCTTTTTGCGAGCGAATCATGTATTGCGGAAGCTTTGTGGCGATTTTCACTTTGTCGCGACAACCGTTATTTTGCACAATTTTGCCAAGACATTCCTCGCTGCCGGGATAAATATAAGCCGTGTCGAAATAATTCACGCCAAGCTCAATAGCACGCATCACCTCACGTTCGGCCTTTTCATAATCAATCGCCACGCCTTTTCTCGTAAAGCGCATGCAACCGAATCCGAGCTGGGAGATCGGCTCTCCATGCCTGTCGATCCTGTACCTCATGGCAAACCGCCTCCTGTAAATAAAGCCAAAACAAGCCGCGCCGCAAATGCAATGACCCAAGCGACTGCGCATTGCCATACCACAACGAAGGCGGCCCAGCCTCTCCCGAGTTCCCTGCGAATGGAAACGATAGCGGCTACGCAAGGCGTATAAAGCAATGAGAAAACCATGAGCGTAGCTGCGGATAAAGCGTTCAGAGTCGGACGCAAACCGTTTTCGAATAATATCTCCATCGTCGAAACCACGCTCTCCTTTGCCATCACTCCGCAAACAAGCGAAGTGCAAATACGCCAATCGCCCAAACCCAAAGGCCTCATCAAAGGCGTCAGGAATCCAGACATCACGGCCAGAATGCTATCGTGCGGCTGTGCAGCGACATTAAGGTGAATATCGAACTTCTTAAGAAACCATACCGCTATCGTAGCTATCAGAACGACGCTAAACGCCCTTTGCAGGAAATCCTTAGCTTTCTCCCAAAGAAGCTGCGCCACATTCTTAGCGCCTGGCATCCTATAATTGGGAAGCTCCATGACAAATGGTGCGGCGCCGCCCTTGAAAACCGCCCCCTTATACAGGCATGCGAGCAAAATCGCCAGCAAGATTCCGAAGGCATATAGCGATATCATGACAAGCCATCCGTATTTAGGGAAAAAAGCGGCGGCGAAAAACGAATACATGGGGACTTTTGCCGAACAGCTCATGAACGGAGTCAGCAAAACCGTCATCTTCCTATCATGCTCGCTAGGAAGCGTCCTCGTTGACATCACCGCAGGAACAGTGCAGCCGAAGCCTATGAGCATCGAAACCACGCTTCTGCCGCTTAGGCTTATCTTGCGCAGAAGCTTATCCATAAAGAACGCCACTCGCGCGATGTATCCGCTATCCTCAAGCACCGATAAGAAGAAAAACATCGTCACGATTATAGGCATAAAGCTCAATACGCTTCCGACTCCTGCGAATATGCCATCGGTCACAAGGTTTTGAATCACCTCATTCACGCCGGACGCCGACATGGCTCTGCCGACAATTGCGCTCAACCCGTCTATCGCCATAGCCATAATATTCTGAAGCCATTTTCCGATAACATCGAACGACAGCCAGAAAACCATGCTCATGATGCACAAGAATGCCGGAATCGCTGTGAATCTGCCCGTAAGAAACCTGTCGATTCTATCGCTGCGCATGCGTTCCTTGCTTTCATTGGGTTTGCGAACGGTGCTTCTGCATACCTTGCCTATGAACTCGAATCGCATTTCCGCAACGGCTGCGCTTCTGTCGAGACCCCTTTCGGATTCCATTTGAACGATTATATGCTCCATCATTTCGGTTTCATTGTCATCCAGATGCAATTGGGATATTATCCTGTCGTCCCCTTCTATCACCTTGCATGCAGCGAACCTGACAGGCAGCCCGGCGTTTTTAGCATGATCCTCTATCAGATGAGAAATCGCATGAATGCACCTGTGCACCGCTCCGCCGTTATCGTTCTCATCGCAAAAATCCTGCCGCAACGGCTTTTCCTGATAGCGCGCCACATGCAAAGCATGGCCTATAAGTTCGGGTATGCCTTCGTTTTTAGCAGCGGAAATCAAAACCACCGGAACTCCGAGCATCACTTCCATCGCATTGACATCTATGCTGCCGCCGTTCGCCGTCAATTCATCCATCATGTTTAAGGCGACAACCATCGGAATTCCCATTTCTATCAATTGCATGGTCAGATACAGATTGCGCTCTATATTAGTCGCATCCACTATGTTTATTATACCATTGGGTTTGCTGCCGATGATGAAATCCCTCGATACTATCTCCTCGTTCGTATATGGCGACATGGAATAGATTCCGGGCAAATCAGTCACAAGCGTTTTGGCGTATCCGCTAATCGCTCCGTCTTTTCTATCAACCGTAACTCCGGGAAAATTGCCTACATGCTGATTCATTCCGGTAAGCCTGTTGAACAATGTGGTTTTCCCGCAATTCTGATTTCCGACAAGAACGAACTTCATCACGGCTTCGTCGGGAAGGGGGTTTCCGCTGCCTTTCGGATGGAATCTGCCGCCTTCGCCAAGTCCCGGATGGGCAGTCTTGCCAGAAACGGAAGGCTCATTTATTTCATATGAATCTCCGACGGATTGCTTGACCTCTATTCTTTCAGCATCCTCGAGTCTGAGCGTCAACTCATATCCACGCACCGTCACTTCAATCGGATCGCCCAACGGAGCGTATTTCGCAACGGTGATTCTTGTGCCCGGGATTATGCCCATATCGAGAAAATGCTGCCTCAGCGCTCCGTCCGCTCCGACTCGTGTGACTTCGCAAGACTGACCGACAGTCAAATCCTTCAACGTCATATCTCCTCCGCTATTATTATGTTTATGATAATTATTAGTGTATCATAATTCGCAGCTGCAAGCAAAGGACAGCAGGACAACTGCAAGGCAATAACACAATGCTATACCATGGAACGATTCAAAAAATATTGATGATGAAGCGACAAATATCAATTTTCTTCATCTATAATACGTATGGACATATATTCTGTTTTATATAAGACCAAATCCGGAATCCTAATGAAAGTCGAAACCGCCAAACGCGGAGGATTCCCCAGATTCGACATCTACTACAAAAACGGGTTTTTCAATCCGAAGGAATGCGAAGCGAAAATAAAGAATGCGGCAGTAGTGAGGAAATTGCAATACCCGAAAGGCGTTACTATAAGCTTGATAACCCCGCAAGGAAACATAAGCAGCTGCGGAAACATAGAACTTGCGATAGCCGTTTCCGTGCTATGCAAATCCCAATGCAATGGAAAGATCATCATCGCATCGTCCATAAACTCCAAGGGCGAGTGCGTGACATCCGATATAATCCCGTCTTCGCTAATTGAAATATGCCTGAGACACGGAATCGAAGACATCATGCTTAGCGAAAATGCGAGAAAAACGATGGAATCGGAAATCGCGAAAAACCCCGAAGGGTATGCCGGCAAAATCAAAATGCACTATGTCGGGGACATCGCTGATGCGTATTTATCCTTCGCAAGGATTGAAAGCAGAAGATCTCATGAGAAGGGAACGCGCAATAATGATGATTATGCTGATAGCTGCAATGCGGAATCGTTAGGTAGCGTTTTTCACATTGCAAAATCCATACCGGACGGCAAGGCTAAAAACAACGACAAACTGCTCACTGGCATAATCGGGATGGAAAATTGCAAAAAGGTCATTTCCATAGCGCTCGCCGGCAGGCACAACCTACTTATCCTCGGACCTAAAGGCAGCGGAAAATCGCTTATAATGGACGTCCTAAGTCGAATAGCGCTGCCTTTGCCGGAGAAAGTCAGGCTTGCCCGCGAAGAAAACATGATGATACTCAAGGCCAACGAAACGAACCCTGAAGCCTCTTCGCTTTCAAATGATGGATGCGACAAAACGGTTTTCAAGGTGTTCGATGAAAAAAGCATCAAAGACGCCTTCAAGACCCAAAAAGAAGGCATCCCGCGCATAATCGCGGAAAACGGCAGCATACTGCTCGTTGACGACATATCCGAACTATCGCGGAAAACAATGATGCTCTTGAAATCATGCATAAGCAAAAGCGCTTTCGCTTTCAAAGGCGAATCATATCCGTTGAGTACTTCAATCATAGCCGCATCTCGGCTTTGCGGATGCGGAAAGCTCGGAAGAAGCGACGACTCATGCGAGTGCTCCGCCTCAAGCAGAAAATCCTTCAACAGAAATCTGAACGAAATCATCTATGACAATTTTGATATGATATGCTGCATATCAGAGGACCAATCCGGCCAAGCGAACGCCGCACTTCGCATGGATGAGCCAGACGACCCCGTGCAAATGATTGTCAAAGCATTGCAAATGCAGTCGGCAAGATACGAATCCAGTCAAAGCATAGCGTTCAATTCTGATATCCTCAAGACAAGCGAAGCCGATTTCAGAAGCAAAGCCATTGAAAAAGCAGCAGAGATATTCAATGGAAACACGAACATAGGAAAATCGCTCAAAGCCTATTGCATAGCCAGAACGCTTGCGGATTGCAAAGGAAAAGAGGATATCGACAAAAATGATGCGAAGCTTGCAATCATGCTATCCGATACTGCCAACGAACATTTCTGAAGGCCACTTCCGAACATATCTGGAGTCATAGAAGATCCCCTCTGAGAACATGATGGGCAATAGGCAGGTTCAGACTACACAGGATGCTTCAGTCGCTTCAAGTTTGGCAGAAGCATCCATCCGCAAGGGCGGCTTGTTCAGGC
>DMKZ01000172.1 GCA_003454065.1 Spirochaetaceae bacterium | reverse complement strand
TCTAAAAACCTCAGAGTCCGAACCTGCCAGATGCCTTTCCGGCCGCAAAGTCAGCGGAAAGCCTCGAAATACGACAAGTATTCCTGCGTTTTCCGCCGGCTTTCCATCTCGAAAATCCGCAGGCATCTTCGAACAGAGCAGGTTTTTAGAAGCGCCCTAAATCGGACGATTTTCTCTCTGAGACTGCTTTCTTCATGCTGTTCGCACTTCCGGCGAATAAGAACCGTCATCTAAGCGAAAAACAAAACATAATCATATCGGAGTTCGCATCATGAGATTGATCGTGAACTCCATAGGCGATGCGAATTGTGTGTCGATTTTTGACAAATGCAATGATTTGGAATTGCGATGCGCATGTCTGTTTCATTCCTTCTGACTCATTTTCATGCAGATCCGCTATAGAGGTTTACTCTATGCTAATGGAGTCGGAAACGGATATAACAATTATATTGTCTCAGGATATTTTGAACATTTACAGCTTTCGTGAGCATTTTAAAAAAGGAACGAAGTTTGTGGCTGTTGGCAAGGGGGATAGGATTAACGTTGGCGGCGACACTTATGATGTGATCTGGCCTGATGGATGCGTCAAAAATCCAAATATAACAAGAGCGTCTGAAAGAATCAGAAGCATTGTAGGCGATTCTTTGTTTGATGAGATGCGCAGGCTTTATGATGATTGCGTAAGAAACTTTTCCTCGTCGCTTCACAGCGAAATTAAACACAGCAGACTTGATATCCTTGGAACTTACGATGGAATGATTGAAGGGATTCGTGAATATCATGGTAAAAATGAATTGCTTTCACATAAAGGTAAATTTGACAGTGGCAAAGCAAGAGAATTGCGAAAAATTGTTTCCAAAATAGCTAACGGCATTTCCGTATGCTTGTTTAAGAGCGGTGATACGAAGTCGTTGGAATATTCGGTAAGGTTTTTCGTGCATGGAACAGATTGCTATGAGCCGGGATCTGGGGCGGCATTTTCTCAATCGGTGACATCCGGAGGGAGGGCTACGCTTCCTGAGGTGGAAGGCGTGGAATTCCGGGTCGCCCTGCCGTCTGCGCCTATAACTGAAATGGAGAGAGGAAACGTTGGTTTTTTTGTCGCCGTTTTTGGCGACAACACCTATTTTACAGGATCTCGATTTGTATGCTGTGTATGCTGATCCAGAGACACTTTATAGGTTTTTCTATTTGAAGTCAGATTCTTCGTACTGGGCAGAACCTATTGAGAGGAGGGTGAAGAAGGGAAGCAAGCCGAAGCTGTCGGACTTTCCCGATTTGGTTTTAGCGGATGTGGCGGTGACGGAATCGCTTAAAAGATCCGAATTTGTCGGATGGGTGGGCGAATCAAATAAGCTTGCGGAGATATGCGATATTGGCATGTCAGAGGCTTTGGGCGGCGTAGAAGCGAATGCCGATAATGCGGACGCGAAGCTTCAAGGTAGAGATGATGAAAACGGAACGGAGGATTAAGATGAGAAGAATCGTATTATTTCCGATGGAGTGCCCATAGATAAGGTGGCGATGTATTCGGAACTTTCCGTAAGCGAGGTTGAGAAGATCGCCAAGTCCTGCAATTAGGTTTGCAGAAGCGGCTTCACAGCATCCGCAGCGTTTCGATCAGGCAGCCTATCTTATCGTTTTCATTGCGGCAGTCGAGTAGCACTTCGTTTGGTCGGGAGTTGTTCAGCATTATCTTGCCGCTTTTCCTTTTGACCAATTCCAATACAGCGCTTATCTTCATATCCTTGACCTTTGCGTAGCGCAGCGAAAGCACATTCTTGTCGTCGCTTTCGCTTATTTCCGAAATCCTTTTCTCCTTACAGATGATTTTTATCAGATTTATGCGATAGAGTTCGACCAAAGGCGCCGGCAATTTTCCGTATCTGTTTTCTATTCTGGACAATATGCCTGCTATTTCGCCTTCGCTTTTAGCATTCGCAAGCTGTTTGTAGAGAATGAACTTGACCGCCGTTTCGCCGATGTACGTGTCTGGAACGTATGCGGAGTAGGGGATATTGATATAGACATTGAATTCCTCGTCTACATTGATGCCGTCTGCGTCTTTGCCGCTTTCGAGACTTTTGATGCATAAGTCGAGAAGATGCATGTATGTTTCAAATCCTACTTCAGCGATATGCCCGCTTTGCTCTTTGGACAGTATGTTTCCCGCTCCTCTCAATGCAAGATCGTTCATGGCTATGTTGAATCCGGAACCGAGCGATTTGTTTTCGCTTATGACTTTCAGCCTCGCTATCGCAGTCGGATTCACGTTTTTCTTTTGAGGATAGAACAAATATGCTATGGCTTTTCTCGAGCTTCTTCCCACGCGTCCTTTGATTTGATATAGCTGGCTGGTGCCGTATATGGTCGCATCATCCACTATGAGCGTATTGGCGTTGGGAACGTCTATTCCGTTTTCTATGATGGTGGTGGAAACCAGAATATCGGTCCAGCCGTTGGCGAAATTGTATATCGAATTCTCTATTTCTATGCTTCTCATCTTACCGTGTATGAAATCCGCTTTGGCGTTCGGAAAGGTATTCGAAATCCTGTTTCGCACAGCCCTTATGTCTGATGTGTCGTTGTGAAGATAGAATACTTGCCCTCCGCGTTTCAGCTCGTATTCGATCGCTTGCGTTTCAACGTCTTCATCGTATCTTCTGATAACGGTTTCGATTGCGACTCGCTGTTTCGGCGGCGTTGAGAGGAGGGAGACGTCTCTGAGCTTGAGAAGGCTCATGTATAGGGTTCGCGGAATCGGGGTGGCAGTCAGCGTGAGCGTATCGACATTCGCTTTCATGTCCCTGATGGTTTCCTTATCCTTCACGCCGAAGCGCTGCTCCTCATCGACTACAAGGAGACCGAGGTTTTTGAATTTCACGTCCTTATGCAGTGCGCGATGAGTTGCGAAAACTATGTCGGCGGTTCCGTTCCCAAGCCTTTCGATTATTTTGGTTGCTTCGCTTTTCTTCTTTATCCTGGAAAGCTCCTCGATCCTTATCGGGAAATCAGCGCATCGCTTCTTGAAATTGTTGAAATGCTGCGATGTCAGAATCGTGGTAGGGGATATGAAGCAGACTTGCCTGCCGCTCATTATCGCTTTGAAGCAAGCCCTGAATGCGACCTCCGTCTTGCCGAACCCTACGTCTCCGCATATTATCCTGTCCATGGGGATCGGACGCTCCATGTCGCGTTTGACATCTTCAATCGCCTGAAGCTGATCCGGCGTCTCTTCGTTTTCGAAACCCTCCTCGAAAATCAACTGCCATTGCGTATCTTTCATGTGGCAAAAGCCGTTGGACATTTTTCTTCTAGCGTTTATCTTCAGCAGGTTGTCGGCGAAAAGCATGGCGTTTTCCATCGCCTTCTTCTTCTTCTTGCTCCATGAGTTGGAATGAAGCTTGTCCAATTTGATTTTCTCGCTGCCGATGTATTTTTCCACTTCGTTGGCTCTTTCAAGCGGGACATAGAAGAATTCCTTGTCGGAATATTCGATTTTTATGTAGTCGCGCTCTCTGCCGAGCATTTCGATTTTGTCGAAGCCGATGAATCTTCCTATTCCGTTTTGGCTATGAACTACGAAATCGCCGGGTCTGAGCGACATGAAATCCATTATCGGCTGCGTCTGAAGGGAAGAGAATACGTTTGCGCGCTCCTTTTTGTTGAAAATGTCGTTGGCGCTGAAGAAAGCGATTTTGTATTTTTCAAGGTAGAACCCTTTGTTTATTTCCGACTCTTCGAAACGCAGGTTGTCGTTGTCCTTGATATTCAGAAGCGCTTTGATTCTTTCCATTTGAATTATCGAGTTCGTCAGGATGCGGACTTTGTAGTCGAATTTCAGCAATGAGTTCAGTTTTTCGCAGAACACCTTGAATGAGACGAACGGTTCGGCTTCGCGCACGCCGTCTATGGGCTTCGCTCCGGTATCATCGGACATTTCGTAGAATTCGCATTTCACGGAATTATCATTGTTTTCGAACCATTTTTCGAAGTTGTCGCTATCGATAATGCCTTTCATTTGCGCTTTAAGCGTGAGAAGCTTTTCCATTCCCACGAAAACGAATGAATCATTTTCGGCGAAGATGCTGGCGAAAGCCGCATTGTTGCTATGAAGCGTATCGATTTTAGCGAAGGAGTATTCTTCGGTTTCAGCGATGTTCTCATCCGTTTGCAAATCATAATAGGCGATTTTCTCTATTTCATCGAAGTCGAGGTATATTCGTATCGGATTCGCGCTGAAGACGGGAAATGCGCACACGACCTCTCCGAACAAGCTGAAATCACCGCCGTTTTGCAGGAACGGGACTTCGCAATAGCCCGATTCGGTGAGAAAGGAGCTTAGTTTCCTTATATTCAGCTTTTCTCCTTTGCGGATGGTCATCGCGCTTCCTGCGTCATCGGAAAATATCGGGATGACATTGCAAACGGTTTTGTATGTGGTCAATATGATGTTTTTCCGCTTGCCATGCTGGATGTCTTTGGCTGCTTGGACGAAGGACGAATCGAAGGCTTCCCGATTCCCGCAGTCATTACAAATTGCAATGGTATTCTCGTAACGTTCCTTGATGGCCGCAGCATTGGATTCGCATTCTTCGCGTGATGCGTATATCACATAGATATTTCCTTCATCCGTCCTGTCCCTGTAATCGAGAATCATCAGGTTTTGCAGGAAGCCGACGCTTGTTTTGACAAGCAGATGCTTGCCGGATTCGATTTCCAAGCCGGATAATATTCCGGTGTCCAATATATCCTTGTCTGCTGAGTTGTATTTGATTCTGTTTTTGGTGTTATGAGGATAGGCGTCTTGTTGAATTTCGTTCATGATTTTATTATATATGTTGCGTAAAAAAAACTCTATGGGTCAGGATCTTTGATAGTGCGACAAGAGATTGCAGACATAAGAGGGCGCTGAGGATTTGATTTTTAATCTGAAAACAGGTAGAATTACAAGGATTTGCTCTCCGATGACGAGCGCTTATCAAAAATCGCCATCGGGCAAAATGCCCGATGAGTAATATCGTTCAGGGGGGTCGTGCTTCGCGCGGCAAAGGAAGGGGAAATGTCACAAGTGGCAATGAAAAGCCTGCTTGAAGCGGGCGTGCATTTCGGACATCAGGTGAAAAGATGGAATCCGAAAATGGCTAAATACATTTATCAGCAAAGGGAAGGCGTGCATATCATAGATCTGGTTCAGACTACGGAATGCATAGTCAAAGCCTACAACGAAATCAGAAGGCAGGTCAGAAACCGCAAGCAGATTCTTTTCGTCGGAACCAAGAAGCAGGCTC
>DMKZ01000019.1 GCA_003454065.1 Spirochaetaceae bacterium | reverse complement strand
GTTTTCCGATAACTGTTGACAAAACCCCACTGTGCCGTTATAATCGTTGAACATCGACGCAGGGTAGAGCAGTTGGCAGCTCGTCGGGCTCATAACCCGGGGGTCGTAGGTTCGAGTCCTACCCCTGCTAAACCTCGGAAGGCATTGTTGTTTCGGAAGGAAGCGACAATGCCTTTTTTGCATTTTGGATAAGATTTTTCAAAACTTCCTTTCGCATCGTTCGCTTTTGGAAGCGTCATCGAAATCGATTTTGAAAAAATCCCCCGGAAGTGTTCGGTTTGGAGTTCATGGTGAAAAGGTTTTTGTCGCTGGTGCAGCCGTCGGGTTCTCTGACGATAGGGAATTTCATAGCTTCGATACGTCAATTCGTGACTTTGCAAAAAGATTACGACACCTTCATCGGCGTTGCGGACATGCATTCCATCACGATTCCCCAGGATCCGGCTTTTCTGCATAGGAGAAATAGGGAAGTGCTTGCATGGTTCGTGGCCGCCGGCTTGACGGACAAGCATTGCACGTTCTTCATTCAAAGCGATGTCAGGCTGCATGCGGAGCTTGCTTGGATTTTCGAATGCATAACCAATATGGGCGAGCTGTCGCGCATGACCCAATTCAAAGTCAAGACGGAAGGCAAGACAGACAAGAAAATAGCCTGCGGACTTTTCACATATCCCGTTCTCATGGCGGCGGACATATTGATTTACGATGCCGATATCGTTCCCGTCGGAAGCGATCAGAAGCAGCATGTCGAGCTCGCTAGAAACATAGCGGAATGCTTCAATTCCAAATTCGGGAACACATTCGTCGTTCCTGAACCTGTGATTCCGAAGGTTGGGGCCAGGGTGCGTGATCTTCAAGACCCGTCTAAGAAGATGAGCAAGTCGGCAACCAGCCCGAAGGGCGTGATTTTCCTTGAAGATGATGAAAAAACAATTCGCAAGAAGATTGCTTCGGCTGCGACCGATGCCGATGCGTTCGTCGATTACGACGAAGAGAAAAAGCCCGGCGTTTCCAATCTTCTTTCGATATATGCTTCGTTGAACGGCATCTCCATCGATGAGGCGCTTGCCAAGTTCAGGGGCGAAACGAAATATTCCGTGTTCAAAGGTTGCATTGCAAATTGCGTTGTCGAGCACTTGCTTCCGCTTCAGGAAAAATACAGGAAGGCCCTGAACGACGGGATCGTGGATGAATATTTGGACAAGGGCGCCAAGCGTGCGAGGGAAGTCGCAGGGAAGAAGCTGGATGAGGTGTTTTCCAAGGTCGGGTTCGGCCGCGCCTGATCCGAAACAAACGAAGTATGCAGGATGAATGCGCAGGATTATGAATAGGGAAGAGAATCTGGCGAGAATTAGCGTTGTGCTTGTCCAGCCCGAAGATTGTCAGAACATAGGTTCCGTATGCCGTGCGGCGAAGACGATGGGGATCGGACGGCTTAAAATCGTCGGACGCAGCGAATTCGATGAGGCTAGGGTGCGTCAGCTTTCCGTTCATGCTTTCGATTTGTTCGAGAAGAAGATGCTTTTCAAGACGCTTGACGATGCGCTTGGCTCATCTTCGCTTTCGATTGCTTTCACAAGGCGCATCGGCAAGTTCAGAAAAGGGCTTCCGCTATCCCCTTCCGGATTGGCGGAAATGGTGAGATCATTTCCTCATGGCGACATAGACTTGGTTTTCGGTAGGGAAAGTGACGGGCTAACGGATGATGAAGTTTGCAGTTGCAACATGGCATGCGCTATAGAAACATCGTCTGCCTTCCCATCGCTTAATCTTTCCCAAGCCGTTCAGATAGCCGCTTACAGCCTTTTCACAGGTTTGGATGATTATGCGGATGATTCGCTTTTGCAAGCGAAAAGGGCTGCTGTCAGGAAAAAAGTCGATGATGCGGTTTGCGATGCTTGCGCGCTTCTCGGCGATATGCGCTATTTCAAGGAATCAAGCGATGAGGAAGCGAATTTCAAAGTCTTTTTACGCGATAGCCTGCTGAGGGGAGCATTCAGCGAATGGGAAATCGGACGGATAGGTAGATTCTTCAGGAAGGTGCATGATATTTCCAAATACAAGGGAGAGGGATTTGAATCCCGCAAAGGTTAGGGCATGGTGAAAATGAAAATCGGAAAAGTTGCTTTCGTTTTGACCGCAATCCTTCAGGCATTCGGTCTTTCTTCTTGCAAAAGCAAGAAGGAAATAGTGGGGATAATCCAATTCGGGTCGCACGAATCCTTGAACGCCTGCAGGCTTGGGATAGAGGACGGACTTAGGAAATCGGGAATAAATCTCGACAGATACGACATTCGCCGCTTCGACAGCGATTTTCAGACGGATTTGTCGTTTCTCCAAGCTAAAGAGCTGGTTGAAAGCGGAGCGAAACTTGTAGTGGCGATAGCGACTCCGGCTGCGCTTCAGGCGGCTAAGGCTTGCGACGGGACTGGAATCCCCGTCGTCTACTGCGCCGTAACCGACAGTTCCAAGCTTGACGGATTCGATAATTGCACGGGGACGAGCGATATTCCGGATTACGAAGCGCAGATGGAGCTCATATACGAATTCATGGGTCGAAAGGACGGGTTGCGAATAGGAACCTTGATGTCCATGAACGAACCGAGCGATCTTGTGCAGCTCAAGTCGTTTAGGGAAGAAGCGGACAAATACGGCGCAAGCATAGTCGGCTTGTCCGTATTGAATCCGAACAGCATCAGGCTGCAAACGCGCTCGCTGATAACATTCGGCGTGGATTGCATGATGAATCTTCTCGACAGCTCCGTAGTCAGCAGGCTCGACGCCATTCTGGATGTTGCCGATGCAGCAGGAATACCTGTTTTCGGGAGCGATGTCGAACAGGTGGAGTCCGGTTGCCTCGCTTCGGCATCTCTTGATTATCATTCGGTCGGGGAGTGCGCGGGAGAGCAGGCGGCGAAGATATTGAAGGGTTGCAAAGTCTCGGAAGTGCCCCATAGAATCATCGAAAAGCAATCGAAACCGTATTACAATTCCGGAAAGTTCGAAAGCTTTGATCCTGCTTCGGTTTCGTTCCCCGGTTCGATTCGGGTGATAGAGGATGTTTGCGGACTCGCCTTGTAAGAAAACGGCCGATATGTATAATTGACGATGATGGATCAAGATAGAAATGTTTATGTGATCGGCCACAAGAATCCTGATATGGATTCGATATGCGCTGCGATTGCTTACGCAAGGTTCAAGAACCTGACGGATAAGAAGAGGAATTATGTCGCAGCAAGGTGCGGTCATTTGAACAACCAATGCACGAATTATCTTCAAGCGTTTTCAATAGAGAAGCCGCTTTACATGACCGATGCTTTCGTGCATGTTGACGATGTGTTCGTCAATACGGATGTGATGCTTCGCCAGACGGATCCAATATATAAGCTGGTGAGCATTTTCGAGGACGAGAAATACGAATACAGCGTCATTCCCGTATTCAAAGACAGCAAGTTCAGGACCTTGTTGACCAAGGAATCCATAGCTTCGTATTTTCTCAAGGTGAGCAATGCCAAGAAAAGGGAGGAGATTTTCTTCAGCCAATCCTCGTGGGAGGAGGGCATCGGAGGGCATTTTCTCAAAAAAGGCGAATCGGACGAAAGCTTCAAGGCGCTCATTATGATAGGCTGCATGGAGCGATCTGAGGTCGTAAGCAGGATTCGAAGCGTCAAGAAGAACGGCAGGAAGATAGTTCTCATAACCGGAAACAGGATCGACACCATCAACCTTGCGATAAAGGAGAAAGTCGATGCCGTGATAGTGACGGGGATAAGCAAAAGCGATGAGGCGAAAATCAAATGCGAAGGCTTCAAGGGTCCGATATTCATAAGCGGCGGCGATACCTCGCAGACCATAAGGCTTCTCAGGCTGTGCCAGAACGTTTCGCTGCTGCATGATGAGGTTTTTCCTTCCGTAAAACGCAAGACGCTTTTCGAGGAAGCCAAGACGATGCTGCTCTCCAAGGGTCTCAAGGCTTTGGCTGTCGAAGACGAGGACGGAAGTTTCGTCGGTTTCCTGACCAGGAGGAATTTTCTATTTAAGCCCAAGAGGAGCTTCATTCTGGTCGATCATAACGAGCATGATCAATGCATCGATGGAATAGATGAGGCTGAAATCAGGGAAATCGTAGATCATCACAGGTTCAACAGCGAGAAAACGACCGCTCCGATTTTCATAAATGCGGAACCGGTCGGTTCTACATGCACTATAGTTTGGGAGCTGTATAAGAGAAGGCATGTCAGGATAGACAAGGAAACCGCTACCATTCTATTGGGAGGGCTGGTTTCGGATACCGTATTCCTTAAAAGCCCGACGGCTACCTCGATAGACAAGAGGGCGTATCAGGAATTGCTAGGCATATCCGGTCTGACAGAGGAGAAGCTCAGCAGCGTGATATACTCCAATTATCGGAAGTTCGAGGATCTCGATAGCGATAGGGCTGTGTCGTCGGATTTCAAGATATATACGGAGAAGGGTATCAAATTCGGTATCGGGCAGGTTGAGGTGGTGGGCATGCCTGATGTGATGGGCAACCCTAAAGTCCAAGAACTGCTTCAATCCCTTGAAAAGATAAGGGATTTTCAATTCCTTTCCTTCGCAATGCTTATGGTATCGGACGCCCAGACGGCATCGTCCGTTCTGGTTTCCACGAAAACGAGGATTACGGAAAATCTGCAATACGCCAAAATACGCGACGGCGTTTACGACATGCCTGGCGTGATTTCCAGGAAAAAGCAGCTTCTTCCCGAACTTTTGCGAGCATTAGCGGAATAGCCTTTGCACCATATCGAAACTTAGTAGTTGTTTATAGAAACTTCGGATAAAATGTTTGAATAATGCTTTGAATAGGAGGATTGATATGATAAAAGTTGCCAAATTCGGAGGAACGTCGCTTGCGGATTCGACGCAAATACGCAAGGTTGCGGGCATAATCGCCAAAAGCGATCCTGCGGTAGTGGTGGTTTCGGCTCCTGGAAAAAGATTTCCATCGGATATCAAGATTACCGATATCCTGCTTGATTACGCTAAGACGCATGACAAATCGCTTGTAGATGCTTTTGCGGAGAGGGTCATCGCAATTGAAAAGGACCTTTCGATTTCATCCAGAGCTTCCGATTACATAAAGGAGAATTATGCCGAATGGAAGACTGCCGACGAGGCGGCGTCTCGCGGAGAATACGTTTCCGGATTGATCGTGAGCGAATACGTGAAGCGCGATTTTTTAGATCCGTTCGACTATATCGAGATAAGCGATGATTCGCTCACGGTATGCGATGCCACCTACGGTGCTTTGGCAAAAGCAATAGATCCTAACAAAAAATATGTCATGCCGGGGTTTTACGGAAAAGGTTCTGATGGAAAAATCAAGACTTTCACGCGCGGAGGGAGTGATACGACAGGTTCCGTGGTTGCTAGAGCGATCAAGGCGGATGTCTATGAGAATTACACCGATGTGTCCGGAGTTTTCAATGCCAATCCCAAGCTTATCGAAAAGGCCATGCCGATTAGCGAGCTTTCGTATGCGGCGCTGCGTTCGTTGGCGGAAAACGGAACCGAAGTGTTCTGCTTCAGCGCAATACGTCCGGTCGAGAATCTGATTCCCATCCATGTCTTAAATACCAACAAGCCCGAAGAGCTGGGCACGAAAATCGTCAACAACGATTCCATACGTCCAGAAGACGCTTCCAAACCCGTAGCTTTGACCAAGAACGGAAACGATGTAGTCGTCGTGTGCTGCGACGGAACGGCGAAGAATCTGGGTGCGTGCGATATCGCATCCCAATTCGACAGGATTTTCGGATAATCGGCTGCAATTGAATTATGTTTTCGTTCGTTTGGCCTGTGGCCTTGATTGTAGTTTCAAACGTGTTTTACCAAGTGTGCGCGAAATCAGCGCCTGAAGGGATGGATTCGTTTGCAATGCTCGTCATCACTTATGTTTCCGGAGCCGTCCTTTCCATAGCCATGTATTTCATTCTGAACAAGGGCGGCGACTTGCTTGCCGAGTTCAAGAAAACGAATATCACGCCGTTCGCATGGGGATTGGTTCTCATAGGCTTGGAAGTGGGTAGCATCTATGCATACAAGGCTGGTTGGAAGATAAGCGTGATGCAAATCGTCCAAGTATCCTTTTTAGCTGTGGCTTTGATTTTCGTCGGCTATTTCGCCTACAAGGAGAAGATAACATGGAATAAAATCGCAGGCATGGTTGTCTGCCTCATCGGTCTAGGGCTTGTGAATTGGAAATGATGGTGCTGCCCTTTGATGCTTGGCGGCTTTATCGCTGGCTTTGCTTTATCACGCGCCTGCGTTCGATTTTGCAAAAAAAGCCAAAGAGTATATAATTATGAAGTTGTGTTGGAATCCGTATTGCTTTCAAGGTTTAAAGACAATCAAAAGAACTTTTTGAAAGCCGATTGAAAGCATCTCGATGAAGTTCGATGGGATTTCCAAAACTTAGAATATTAGATTATAAAAACAAAAAAGAGGTATATGCAATGGCAAAGCAATTGTTGTTTTCAGAAGAGGCCAGAAAGGCGCTTGTCAAGGGCGTTGAGAAGATTTCAAAGGCTGTCATGGTCACGCTCGGTCCGAAAGGGAGGACTGTGCTTTTGGATAAGAAATACGGTGCCCCGACAATCACTAAGGACGGAGTGACCGTCGCACGCGAGATCGAGCTTGAGGACCCGTATGAGAATATGGGAGCGCAGCTGCTTAGGGAAGTCGCTTCCAAGACCAACGACATAGCCGGCGATGGAACCACGACGGCGACCGTTTTGGCATGGTCGATAATAAGGGAAGGCATGAAAGGCGTTTCATCCGGCGTGAACCCTATGGATTTGAGGAAGGGGATCGACAAAGCCGTCGAGGACACCATTGCCGAGCTGAAGAAGGTTTCGAAGCAGGTCAAGGACAAGTCCGACATCACTTCGGTCGCTTCCATTTCCGCGAATAACGACAGGTTGATCGGCGAGGAGATCGCAGGAGCGATGGACAAGGTCGGCAAAGACGGCGTCATAACGATAGAGGAGTCCAAGACGATTGAGACCACTACCGATTATGTCGAGGGGATGCAGTTCGACAGAGGCTATCTCAGCGCGTATTTCTGCACGAACAGGGATAGCATGGAGTGCGCCTTGTCAGATCCGTACATCCTGATTCATGACAAGAAGATCTCCAGCATGAAGGAATTGCTTCCGCTTCTCGAAAAGGTTGCTGAGACTGGAAAGCCGTTGCTCATAATCGCGGAGGATGTCGATGGCGAAGCTCTTACGACATTGGTCATCAACACGGTTCGCGGAACGTTGAACACGGTGGCGGTCAAGGCGCCTGGATTCGGCGATAGAAGGAAGGCAATGCTTGAGGATATAGCGATCCTCACAGGCGGAACCCTTATTTCCGAGGAACTCGGCATGACTTTGGAGAACGCCACAATCGATAATCTCGGCAAGGCCAAGAGCGTGAAAGTCGATAAGGACAATACGACGATAATCAATGGCGCCGGGAAGCCTGCCGATATCAAGGACAGGGTCGGCGAGATAAAGAAGCAGATCGAGAAGACGACTAGCGATTATGACAAGGAGAAGCTTCAGGAGAGGCTTGCGAAGCTTGCCGGAGGCGTTGCCGTCATAAATGTCGGCGCCGCTACGGAGGTCGAACTCAAGGAAAAGAAGGATAGAGTCGAAGACGCGCTTAATGCGACGAGGGCGGCTATTGCCGAAGGCATAATCCCCGGCGGTGGCGTTGCTCTTTGCCAGGCTGTCAAGGCATTGAGGAAAAAGGATCTCTCCGCTCTTAACGACGACGAGAGGACAGGATACAACATAATCGTCCGCGCTATCGAGGAACCGATAAGGCAGATTGCCGAGAATGCGGGCGTTGACGGCGCTGTGATTGCCGAGAAGTGCAAGACAGGCAAAAACGGGTCCGGCTATGATGCCGCTAAGAACGTCTGGGTTGAAGATATGATGAAGGAGGGTATCATAGATCCTGTGAAGGTCACGAGGATCGCGCTTGAGAAGGCTGCTTCCATTGCAGAGCTCATCATCTCGTCCGAATGCGCCGTGACGGATATTCCTGCTCCGGAACCTGCTCCTGCCGGCAATCCGGGAATGGGTGGCGGAATGGGAATGATGTGATGATTCCTGATGTTAGGTTAAGGTAAAGATTGATATGGGCGCAGGGGCTATGCGATTCTATTCGTTCGGTTCTTGCGCCTTTTTTTTGAGGGTGTTTCTAAGAACTTCAGAATCCGATTTCGCCTGATGCCTTTCGGGTCTGAAAACCGCCGGAAACCAGCAAAGGACGACAGTATTCCGCTGTCTTTCGGCAATTTTCCGCCTCCGAATCCACATGCGCTCTCTGGACAGCAGGTTTTTA
>DMKZ01000183.1 GCA_003454065.1 Spirochaetaceae bacterium | reverse complement strand
GATCTTTCCCATCGGGGACAATCAATACTCGCGCCCTCGCACCCGTCGAGCGCACGATGGAAAGTGCCCGCATGGTTGCCCGTTGACCCGCCTCATCACTGTCGTAACAGAAACAAATTTCATCCGCATTACGCAAAAGCAACCTGCACTGCTCCACTGTAAACGCAGTGCCCAAGGAAGCAACCACATTTTTGATTCCCGCCGCCGAAAGGGAAATCGCGTCCATGTACCCCTCGACGAGAATCGCCCTTCCCTCCTCGCGGATTGATTTTTTTGCGCGATCCAGGCCAAAAAGTAACTTCCTTTTATTGAAAAGCAACGTCTCCGGAGAATTCAAATATTTCGGTTGCCCATCCCCCATCACGCGCCCACCGAACCCTACCACATGTCCACGGTCATCAGCGATAGGAATCATCACACGGTTCCTAAATTTATCATAAACACCGTTTTGTCGTTCTGCGATAAGCCCGCCTTCCAAAAGGAGTTGCTCTTTGACGCCTCTTTTCTTGAAGGCGTCCCGAAGCTTTCCCGGCGCATCCGGCGCAAATCCCAAGCTGACATCCTCGATCACGTCCGCACCGATACCGCGCCCAGAAAAATATTGAAGCCCCGCAACGCCATATCTTGTTTTTACCAAACAATTGTGGAAAAAAGCCTGCGCCATTTCCATCATGCGTCGAAGGTCGTTAATCTTCCTTTCCTTTTCGATGTCTTTTTCCGATTTTTCCCGGTCCGGCATTGGAATGCCAAGCTTTTCCGCCTGTAATCGGACAGCGTCGAAATAGCTGATGTTTTCGATCATCGAAATAAATTTGAATACATTGCCGCCCGCATGACAACCAAAGCAATAAAAAAAGCCTTTCTCCGGCGCAACAGAAAACGACGGCGTCTTTTCCGAATGGAACGGGCAACACCCCCAATAATTTCTTCCTTTTTTCTTCAAGGGAACATAAGATGCCACCACATTCAAAATATCCGAAGCATCGCGCACACGCGCAACAAACGCATCCATCTCTGCGTTTCTCATACGAAACGCCACCCTCGAAAAATATTTTCCAACGCTTTATATTCCATATAAATTAAAAAAATCCTTTCGCCGACAAAAAGAAATTTTGGGATTATACGATGTGGCCTTTGATTGTCATGCCCACCGGAGGCACGAAAATCTCATGAAAAAGCTGCACTGCGTACCCGTCTGTCAACCCCGCCACATAATCCACAACAATTTGCTGGCGCCCCCAGCGCTCTTCTCGATCAAGAAACTCCTGCGGCAACCGATCAATATGCCGAATAAAATATTCGTATAGCTGACGTAGCACAAATACGGCCTGTTCTCTTTCCTGCGCCAAAGCCTCCGAATGGTAAATGCGTTCGAACATGAACGCGCGAAAAACCTTCATCACATCCTGCATCGACGGGGAAAATGAAATATCGTGGACTTTTTCCGAAGTCATAATGATATCCGAAACAAACCCCGTAATCATCGCCGAATGTGCGTCGCCCAAAGCGTCCCTGACCGCTGGCGGCAAATCTTCAGGCTTGAGCAGCCCCGCCCGCAAGCTATCGTCATAATCGTGACATAGGTAAGCAATCCGATCGGCATGATGCACGATTCGCACTTCCAGCGTCTTTGCACGTTCTTTTCCCGTGTGATGCACGATACCATCCCGCACATCGTCCGTCAAATTCAACCCGACGCCTTCACGTTCCAAGAAGTCGACAACTCGCAGGCTCTGCTCGTTGTGAGCGAAATGTCCGCAAAGCTCCGCCATTGCCGCTTCTCCTGAGTGTCCAAAGGGCGTATGCCCAACGTCATGCCCGAGGGCAATCGCCTCCACAAGATCTTCGTTCAGTCGGAGTCCCCTTGCAATCGTCCGCGAAATCTGCGCAACCTCAAGGCTATGCGTCATTCGCGTGCGATAATGGTCTCCCGACATAATATAGACCTGCGTCTTATGCTTCATACGGCGGAACGATTTAGAATGAAGAATCCGATCGCGGTCACGCTGATAGGCAGTGCGGAATGGGCAAAGGTCAATCTCACCTCGTCGCTTTGCTTCGCGGCTCTTCGCTGCGTTCGGAGACAAAATTTGATATTCCAGATCTTCTGTTCGTTCTCGAATCGACTGCATACGCCTCGCTCCCTCCGCAAAAAGATTTTGTATTTTTATTCTTCGTTTAAATCAAAATTCCTGCCATGCAAATAAAAAAGCCGCGGATAATTTCTCCACGGCAAAGAATATAACAGCTTTTCTCTTACGGAAACCTTACCACACAATGATGAATCTTTTCCCCGAAACTACTGAATTTCTTTTCGTATTCGGTTTCAATGTTGTCCTGACGTTTTTCCGCATGAAGGTCGTACGAAATGTCTTCCACTTTGAGCCCCGCCATCGAGAACTCTTCCAATGAAAACGCGAAAAGCCCCGGGTTATCCGTCTTGAAAACCAAAAGTCCACCGGGACGCAAGATACGACGGTATTTTTCTAAAAACGCACGATATGTGAGACGGCGTTTCGCGTGGCGCGCTTTCGGCCAAGGATCACAGAAATTGATAAAAAAGCCGTCTACTTCTCCCGGCGCAAAAATATCTTCCAACACATGAATATCAAAAACGAGCAACCGTACATTTTTTAGCTCTGCCTCGCGCACCCGTTGCGCCGCTCGATAAAGAACGTCCTGTTGCGCCTCAACGCCGATAAAATTATGATCCGGCTCCCGCGCCGCAATCTGGCTAATAAAGCTTCCCTTGCCCGTGCCAAGCTCTACATAAAGCGGCGCGGAGCGATGAAAAATTTCACTCCATCGCCCGCGTTCCGCCTCCGTCGCAGGATGGTCTTTCGGGTACACGAAATCCTCAAAGTCGTGGATTGCCATATCAATCCATGGTTTTCTCCGCAATCGCAAGCCATCATTTCCTTTCTTCATTCGTATCTATATTATACAGACGCTCTCTGTCGCCTGCAATCAAAAAATTCTTCACCCTCCTGCAGAATTTATGATAATATATGAAAATATATGGTATAATACGTTTGTTTACGCCTCGTCATAGGCAACATCAAAAGAAAGGTGGATTCATTTTGGCAAGACAGACGAAACGCATCCGAAAAAATATCCAAGCGGCGCAAGAGCTGGAGGAAGCTCTGGAAGAAAAACCGCAAGGAAGGGAATACAAACCTTGGGAAAACATTGTACTGGTAGGAATCATCTGTTTGACGATGTTCCTCCTAGCTTCAGGCTGGAGCTATTTTGACACTGTGAACAAAGCCATGTACAGCATCCTGCTCATCGCTCTTCTTCTGATGTATGCGCAACGACGCATGAAGATGACGCCTACAAGAGAAACCTGGATACGACGCGGCATCTTCGCAGCGATTGCGTTGGCTTTAGTCTTGTTCGCCTACGCAGTATATCTGCAATATATTATATAAGGAAGTGTTTCGATAATGTCGCAATTTGACGCGCGCAATATCAGCATGGTCATGGATCTTTATGAACTGACCATGGCCGGAGGCTACTACTCGGACGATTTGATGGCAGAATCAGTAACCTTCGATGTTTTTTATCGAAACAATCCCGATAGTGGCGGTTTTGCCATTTTCGCCGGACTGGAACAAGTAGTGGAGTATGTGGAAAATTTCCACTTCTCGAAAAAAGACATAGACTATTTACGCGGTCTCGGAATCTTCCAGGCAGACTTTCTCCAGTATCTCGCAGGCTATCGTTTTCATGGCGACATTTATGCGTTTCCCGAAGGCACCGTCATGTATCCGAATGAACCGATCCTGACCGTAGTTGCTCCCCCAATTGACGCGCAAATGGTAGAAACGGCAATTCTCGCGCAAATCAACCATCAGTCCTTGATTGCAACCAAAACCCAGCGAATTGTTCGCTCAGCTGCCGGTCGCGCAGTTTCGGACTTTGGCGCGCGTCGCGCGCACAATATGGACGCTGCTGTGTACGGAGCCCGGGCGGCGGTCATCGGCGGCGCGGTAGGGACAGCAACGCTTTTAGCAGGACAGCTTTTCAATCTGCCGGTCAGCGGCACCATGGCGCACAGCTGGGTCATGTACTACGACGATGAATTCACCGCTTTCAAAAAATACGCGGAAAAATATCCGGAC
>DMKZ01000148.1 GCA_003454065.1 Spirochaetaceae bacterium | reverse complement strand
TTGTGCATATGCCCGTTTCGGAGGGGAATCCGCAGGACTTGCGGCTTGCACCGAGATCCGAACAGCGTGAAGGAAGGAGTTTTGAAAAAACCTCGTTTAAAAAATATCGGCTTCGTTACAAGGCCGTTTCACGAGCAAAGTCTATTCCGATATCGTTCTTATATGCACTCTCGTTGCGATGGGCGTAAAAAAAGCTTGTGTCCGTTGAAAACCAGTATTCTGGCTATCGCATTTTCGAACAGCACACCCTTGAATAAAGGCAACGCGCCCTTGCGCAGAGAATCCAGCAAAACCCTTTCGTCGTCATGACACTCGATGCACCTGATGAAATAGTGGGGATTTCCTCTAATTCCCATTATTCTCCGCTATTCTGAAAAAACAAAGCTGGTGTTTCGTTCATAATAAATACCACACTTTCTGGCATGAAACCTTTCAGATAATCAGCAAACCATCTTTCAGAACAACCTGATATGACACCATCTTGGTCGGCGTATCTTTAGTAAAAACAGCGTCATTGCAACACCAAAAATTGCAATCTCCGTTAATAAAACCAAGATTCTCGCCCAGAACGTTCCAGTCGTAGCAGGCCTCAGAGCTATTCTTAAGCAAATCGCACCAAAGAATTTGTTTCTGATATGTGTGGATTATAAGGTAATGATAGTCTATAAGGCAACACACATCAGCGTGATAGGCTTCGGTATCACCAACAAAGCCACGTCCAGATGTTATTCGGCCAGAAAAAATGCTTTTGCTGAAATCCTTGCTCAGAAAACTCAATGTAATATCATCACACTTATATGGCACTCCATTGAAATTCCCCATATGCAATATCAGAACAAATTGAATGAAGTCGTTTTTGAAAATAAGCGTTAGTTCTGTTAAACAGTTGCGGCCACCTGTTTTATCAAGAATTGATCCAGAAAACTTTTCGTTGTGTTCAAAAGTCTCAACTATCTTTCTTGTCAAATCTATGCCTATAGCGTAGAATCTCGCATCCGTATTGACAGGGCTATAAAAATCACCAGGGTTCTCAATATAAATAACCTGTTCAAGATCAGGAACGTATGATAAAAAATTCGTATAGTAAACACAATTATTGCCGTAATCAATAAAGGGCGCTTCCTCATAAATCATCGGGTGCATCCTTACGATTCCCATTCGCCCGGCGAGCGATTCCGATACGCCCTTCACAATCAGAAAATCCTGCGACCCAGACAGCCAGAACTCTCCCGGCATCTTGTTCCTGTCGGCAATAGTCTTTATAATCGTTCAAATTCAAAAAGGACAATTCATTTCGAATTTTTAATATTGCTTATCACATTTTCCAATATCTTATCCGGCTCGGCGCCTTGGATATCAAGTCCTTCAGCCTTAATCAGCTCCACCCTGCCTATGCCATAGAAATTCTGAGCGAGAGCTTTGACATAACCGAACCCGAAATCATCCGGAACGAAACTTCCGCCGGCAGTGGTGACATAATGCAAGGACTTGGCTTTGCACAATCCCTTCGGATAGCCGTCCGGCGTGTATTCGAAGGTTATGCCGAGCACGTTGACATGTTCGAAATATTGTTTGAGAACAGCCGGAAAGGAAAGATCCCAATAAGGAGCGGCGATAACGATTTCGTCAGCTGATGCGAATTGGCGCGCCAAATAGAACATTGGGTTTCCGAAGTCTCCCGAAGCGATCAACTCGTCCCTGACATTAAGAAACTTTTCATCGACGGCTGGAAACGAAGCGCATGACAAGCGCAATTCCGTCACATCGTCTCCGAGTTTCTCCAGCAATGCATCCGCCAACCTCTTCGTTCTCGACTTCTCCCTAACGCAAGCGTTAACAAACAAAATCATAATCCACCGCCCTTCCTGCCAGTTTCAAACCAATGCTATAAGTTGCCGGCTTGCCGCTTATCCTTGAACGAAACATTCAGCAGCACCGGCGCAGCAACCGATGTGATAAGCACGAGCATTACGACGACAAACAGATGCTTCTCGTCTATTATGCCAGCATCAATGCCCTTGTTGGCAACCACCAGAGCGACCTCCCCTCGCGCCACCATACCGCATCCGATGCTAATGCTTCCAGAAGTAGAAAATCCGAAGAGCCTTGCTGCTCCGCCGCATCCTATTATTTTCCCTACGATTGCAAGCAAAACAAAAACGAGCGCAAAGAGCAAAATATGGGAATCGACGCCGCTGAAATTCATGTTTATGCCAATGCTGGCGAAGAATACAGGACCGAATATCAGATACGAAGGAGTGCTCACCCTCTTGTCTATGTAATCCGAGCTTTTCCTGACCGTTGATAATATGGCACCTGCGATAAAAGCGCCGGTGATTTCAGCGACACCAAAGACTTTTTCCGCAATGAAGGCATGCATGAAACACGTCACAAGGGCATAAATCAAAAGCCTTCGGGTTTTAGGATGCCTATCTTCAAGCTTTTTGAAAACATCCGATATGCCGATTCCCGCAACAATGGCAAATGCAAAGTATGCAAACATCCACAATATGGAAACGAAAATGCTATTGCTAGGATTTATGAACGAAAGAACCGGAGAACCCTGCACCCCTCTTGCTCCGTTTGCCTCCAAATTCATCACAATCGACAACACCATTATTCCCAACATGTCATCGATTATTGCTGCCGATAGTATCACCGTTCCGACCTTGCCCTTGAGCTTTCCCATTTCGCGCAATGTCTCAACCGATATTCCAACGCTCGTTGCGCTGACTATGGTTCCGAAAAACACCCACGCATTCGCTCCCGCCTCCGGCAAGAAAACGCTGCCTGCCAAAACGCCCAGCCCAAATGGGACGGCCACGCCTGCCATAGCTATCATAAGCGAGACAAATCCCGTCTTCTTCAATTCCTCCATATTGGTTTCGAGGCCCGCCATAAACATTACGAGAACCACTCCGACCTCGGCAAAAGTCTTGAGCCTGTCGCTTGAGGTAACAGGCAAAAGCCACGAGGAAAAACCAGCGGCGGCATTCTTGAATATCAAAGACCATATCGACGGACCGACCAAAATTCCCGCAAGTACGAACCCAAGCACCTGCGGAAGACCGATTTTGCGCATAAGCAACCCTAACGCTTTGGTAAAAAACAAAATTATAGCTAAAGAAAACAAAAATCCTATGGCATCTCCGTTCATAAATAGCCCTCCCTCGTGCCAAAAAATATGAATTATTATGCGCTAATCCATTTCAGCCGAACCATCGGCTCCATGCCCACAGGCAAATATAAGCTATCGCATCGGCGAGAACAATCGTAGGGCCTATGGGCGTGCCAAGCGCAATGGAGACGATCATGCCGCTCAAAGCGCAAATAACGGACACGACGGATGCGCAAATAGTGACGGACTTGAAATCGCGACACACCCTCATCGCAGACAGCGCCGGAAAAACCAAAAGCGCCGAGATCAAAAGCGAACCTACCAAGTTCATCGCCAAGACAATCACCACCGCTGTGACAACCGCTGTCAGCATATTGTATATATTCGTTTTAAGGCCGGATGCGCTTGCAAAGGATTCATCAAAAATCACTGCGAATATTCTATTGTGATACAGTACGAAGCCGGCTACCACGATAAGCGACAGCAAAAAACACGCCCATACTTCGAATTTGCTCAATGTAAGAATCGATGCCGATCCGAAAAGCGTCGAACAAACGTCGGAAGGAACATTGGATGATAATGAAAACATGTTCATGACCATATAGCCAGCCGCCAGTGCCGCTGCCGAAATCATGGCGATCAGCGCATCACCTTTGACTTTCGATTCCGAACCCGTGCGCAGGAGCAAGACGGCGCTGATTATGGTTACGGGCATGACTACGGCCATTCTGTTCGTCATTCCGGCTGCAGTTGCGACTGCCAGACTGCCGAATGCCACATGAGACAATCCGTCTCCGATAAATGACAGCCTTTTGAGAACTACAGCCGTGCCGAGCAATGCGGAACATAACGCTATCAGAACACCGACAATCAAGGCATAGCGCACAAAGGGAAAACTCAAATACAAAGCCGCTTTTTCAATCATTGCGCTTCCCCTCCGATACCGCGAACATTTTCCAAAAAGGCGGATTGGCCGATATGGAGCACCTTGTTGGAATGCTCCAAAGCGGCGGCTTTATCGTGCGTCACCATTATTATCGCAAGTCCCTTGTCATTCAGCATTCGAACAACCGAATGCAAATCCGCCTCTGCTTCTTCATCCAGCCCTGCGGCCGGCTCATCGAGCAAAAGCGCGCAATTGGCAGCACATAGCGCTCTCGCAATCAACGCCCGCTTCTGCTGTCCTCCGGAAAGGCTCTTATACGACCGCCGCTCCAGTCCGGAAAGGCCTGTTTTCTCCAAACAGCTTCGAGCCTTCGCCTTATCCGCTTCACGATAGAAAAACCTGCTTCCAAGTCCTGCGAGGCATCCGGAAATCACCGTTTCCCAAACAGATGCGGGGAAGTCCGGGGCAATCGCGTCCTTTTGCGGAACATACCCTATCCCGCCGGAACCAAAGTTTTGCGAGAAATGAATTTTGCCTGAAATCGGCTTTATCAGTTTCAAGAGGGTTTTCACGAAAGTGGTTTTGCCAGCCCCGTTTTCTCCCACTATCGATAGGAAATCGCCCGTCTCGACAGTCAAATCAATGGGTCCTGCTACCGATTTGCCATCATAGCCGACATAGAGTCCTTCACATGAAATCAACGTTTCCCGTTCCATTTCAACGAAATGCCTCCTTAAGCACGGAAAGATTACTTGCCATTACCGACAAATACGTCCTGCCTTCTTCGTATTCCTTCAACGAAACGGACTGCATAGAATCGAGAACAAAGATCTTCTGATCCTTGGATTTCGTGCTGTCCCTCACCGTCCTGGCAATCTTGCCATCAGACCCATCCACAGCAAATATCGAAGGCATGGAAAGCTCTTCCGCTTTGCGAACCAGAAAAGCGATTGTCTTAAAGCTTGCCTGCGTCTCCGAGGAGCATCCCGGAAAAGCGGCATAATATGAAAGCGAATAATCATCGGCGAAATATCTGAACGGAAACCTATCTGCGACTATCAATGTCTTGTTTTCTGTCGAATCGAAGAACCTGACATATTCGTCGTCGAGCGTCCTGAGCTTCAGGACGTATTCCGATGCGTTCTTCGCATATTTTTCAGAATTAACCGGATCTATGGTTTGCAGCGAATCCGATATAGCAGCTACGAAAACGCAAGCTTTTCTAAGCGACATCCAAACGTGTTCATCAAGCTCCGCGACCGACTCGTGCTCCTGCTCGTCAGCATCCGCTTCCTCTTCCATCCCCTCGACAAACTCCTCCTTTCTCGCACAGTCTCCAAGGGTTTCAAGCAAGCTTATCGCCTTCATGCTCTTGTTCGTAGAATTCTTCAAGGCATCTTTAACCCATCCGTCCGATTCGCCGCCCACGAATACGAACAAATCGCATGTAACGATTTTCGCCATATCCGCCACCGATGGCTGATAGCTGTGAAAATCGCCGCCGTTTCCAAGAAGCAGCGTCGTTTCGAACCTCTCCTTCTCGTCGCCGAGAACATTCAGCACCCAATCATACTCCGGCAGAATCGTTACGACTATCTTGATTTTCCCATCTTCTCTTTCGCTCCTTGAGCAAGAAACAAGCGCAATTGCGAAAACGACGGCGGCAAGCAAGGCGATTGCAATCTTTCGTTTCACTTGCGACCTCTGCAATCCTTGCAAATTCCATATATCATCGTTTCGTCTTTATCAACCAGAAATCCGTCGCAATCATTCAGACTGCTTTCCAATCGTTTGCTCGCATCTTCCGACACATGCGTGGTTTTCTTGCAGGAAACGCAAAATAAATGAAAATGATTGCGGCATTTCTCGTTATTCGCGCGATACACGGATTTTCGTTCGCCGGGTTTGCTTATCTTTATTATCTCGCCATCTTCCTCAAGGGCCGCAAGGTTGCGATAAACCGCGCTTTCGCTGATTCCGTTGCTGCGAAGGGCGGATATGATTTGCGCTGCCGATATGCTCTCATCAATATGCTTGTTCAAAAAATCCAGAAGCATCTGCCTCTGCTGCGTATTATATGCCAACATCCTTCTTTTGACCTGAATTTGCAATTTACTCGCAAATTATAGGCATACGGATGCTTTTGTCAAGGAGAACATTGCCGATATAGACAAAAGAGCCAACAGCCTTACATATAAAACGCTCGGCCGTCCTTGATTTTCTTCTCGGGCGCCTTATAGCCGTCGGGATAGCCGATGACCACATGGCCTATTCCGATGTAATCGTCGAAATTCAAACCGGTCCGGGAGAGAAGCTTTCTTCCTTCGGGGGATTCGATTTCCTCTTTGGCCCTGTGTATCCAGCAAGAAGCCAATCCTTGATTGGTTGCTTCCAAAAGCATGTTTTCTATCGTCGCCGCACCGTCGTGCACCGATATTCCATCCTTGTTCGAAGCGACCAGCAAAACCACGGGCGCTCCATAGAACGGATCGACACCCTCTGGCGCATTCGCCATGAAGCTTCTATTCAAAGCCGAAAGCTCGTCGCGCAGCTTCTTGTCGCTGATTGCTATTATGACGGGCGTTTGCCTTCCCATTCCAGACGGAGCCAAAAGACCAGCCTCTACTATTTCCTTGATTTTAGCTTCTTCGACAATGCGCGAATCGAATTTCCTGCACGCTCTTCTCTTTTTAATGACTTCCAACATAACCAATCCCCCCTTGAGATTATAAAGCTTGCGTATTGCAATAGCAAATTGCGCTTTCGAAAGCGTTATTTATCTATCGCAACCCTGAACCCGACGGTTTCATAGCATGAGTCCGGCTTGATTACGCCTACCAGCTTGAGCCTCGACCCGTCATTCATGGCCCTATTATAAGCGCCTAAGCAAAATAACTCCTTGCTCATCTTCACGCCCGCTTTATCAAAAACCGAACAAACCGCATCCCTGTCTTTTTCGCTAAGGCGCCTTCCCGATAAGGCCTCATGGGTTATGAATGAAGTGGATGTCATTTCGAAAAGACCCGAAACATAGTTTCTGAAGAGCGACCTATGGCTATAAAGCCTGACATACTCGGGTTTTGTCAAAAGCCTGGCTTTGCAAGAATATTTGCTTCCAAACCATTTTACGAACTCCGATGCTATCTCGTAGGATATGCTTCTTGCGCTTCCTCCCTCCCCGAACGCGGAAAGATAGTCCTCGTCTGCGAGCCCTTCTTTAATCAGCTCAGACTTTCTTTCGGGCGAAAACTCTGCATGCTCTTGCAAAAAAGCGCGAAAGATATTGGTATCGACCAAATCCTTAGCCACCATCGTGTTTTCGAATTCCACGAAATCGCGACCGCCTATGCTGCATTCGCCAATCAGTTTCAGTTCGCCGTCATTTCGGCCAAAAAGCATTGAATCATCAATTTCCAAATTGAAATCAGCTTCATCGTCCTTCAGATACGAGAAATCAGTTGTTTCTGCGAGGTCGCCGAAGGAGTCTTTGAAATCCTCTGCCGCGTCACGATTAGCTATGAAATAGCGCGCCGCGCTAACGGCATTCATCTTCGCTTCATCGCCTAAAAGCGTTTTGTAGTAGCCGAAATACGGCTTCTGGATACGAGTGGCATCCGTCTTGAAAAGCAATTCGTAATCCATGCAATCCTGCAGGAAATTCCTATGAGCCGATTCCTTCACAGATTCGCTGAGCCGAACATTGACGCTCGCCTTTTGCGAATACTCGAACAGATACGACAGGAAAAGCGCCGGACGGATGCGCACGAAGGTATGATACACTTTCTCGTCGGCATAGAAGAAATCGATTTCATGCCTACCCGGCTTCACACGCAAGTTGCAGGGCGTAATTCCGACAGGTTGACCATCCACTTCCACTCTCAGCGGATAAACATCAGATGAAATGAACAATCTTCTGGACGAAGAAAAAAAAGAAGGGATTATGCAAATCGCCAAAAAGGCGAGCACGGCTTTTGTTGCGAATGAAATAAAAGGGTGAAGTCCGAAAAGCGATTTCAGCCTGACCCTTTCGACCTCTCCGTTGCAGCCGCTTCCGCTTTGATTCTCAGCGACATCTTGAGAATGCGCCTCTTTGTTTTCCTTATCGCCTGTATTATCTGAATTCATTTAGGAGCGTCCTTCAAAAAAACATGTTCGTTTGCACAGATCTCTCGCTTTGACTATAGCCTCTACCAAATCGGATATGCTCTCTTCTCCCCATGTCCAATCGAAAACCATGCGGCGAATGCAAACTCCATCAATTTCGTCCCAAACCGGAACATCATATCCGACTTTTCTGAAAGCTTTCGATTCATCATCCGAAAGGACGAGAAAAACCTGATTCGTCCAAACCGGAAAATATAGCTTGAATCCGTTTTCCGTCAGCGCCTTGGCAATCGTCTGCGCTGCATCATCCGCTTTTTTGCCAACCTTTTCGTAAACATCGTTCTGCAATAAGGCAACGAATTGGACGCGCA
>DMKZ01000112.1 GCA_003454065.1 Spirochaetaceae bacterium | reverse complement strand
TGGGAACCATTCTACGAGGCAGAGGCGAGCGCAAGCTCATTTTAGTAGCCACGAGCGGAGATACGGGCTCTGCCGTCGGAAGCGCTTTTTTGGGCAAGAAGTCCATTGATGTGAAGATATTGTTTCCCAAAGGGATGGTTTCTCAGAGGCAGAAGGCGCAGCTTTGCGCTTTTTCGGGAAATGTCAGCACATATCAGGTGGAAGGGACATTTGACGATTGCCAGCGGATGGTCAAGGAAGCGTTCATGGATTCGGAATTGAATTCGAAATATGATTTCTCATCCGCCAACAGCATCAATATCGCACGTCTTATTCCTCAGATGACATACTACTTCTATGCTTCGCTGAAATTCCTCAAGGATAGGGGGCGAAAGCCTGTCATAATAGTTCCTACGGGGAATGCGGGGAATGTCACGGCGGCCTACTATGCGCTTCTGATGGGCGCGCCTATCAAGAGGCTGTTTTTGGCTTGCAATTCGAACCATAGCATAACAGATTATCTCAGAACTGGCGAATACAAGGGGCACAAGACGATAAAGACGCTCGCCAATGCGATGGACGTCGGCAATCCGAGCAATATGGAAAGGCTCATGTCGCTGTTCCCGAAATTCGAAGACTTCAAGGCGAATGTCGATGCCCTTTGCGTCAGCGACGACGAAATCAGGCAGACAATTTCCGATTACTACAAGGCTTGCGGCTCGTTTATTTGTCCTCACACCGCTTGTTCCGTATATGCTTTGAACAAGCGTTTTTCCGACAGCGATGACGTCGTGGCCGTTTCCACCGCATCTCCGGTGAAGTTCAGCGATGTGATACGGGATGTCCTGGGTGTTGCCCCGCCTGAGGACGAAAGGTTTATGAAGATAATCAGCGGAAAGCAGCAGTTCACTGAAATAAAGGCGGACTACCATCAGCTGTTCGTCTGATTGCGCATTTGCGGTTGTATTTAAACGTGAGTTTTCCTTGTCGCATCTTCTTTCTCAATGCCGAGAACTTCGGTGAATCGCCTGATGAGCTTTTCATCGGGGTCCTGAACGAGGAGAGGCGAAAGCTCTATGATAGGACTGCGGATGCTCAGGCGAGAAGGGAGATTCTGTATTCCCATGCCTTGGTGGGATACGCCTATCGCAGGCTATCTGGCGCACTGTCGGATTCTTTGGATATATTGCAGACTGCAAACGGCAAGCCTTATGCAGGCAATGTTCCGGGGTTTTGCTTCAGCATATCGCATTCCAAGGGTAGCATAGCGGTTTGTGTTTGTGATGAAAATGTGGGCGTTGATATTGAAAGAATCCGGCCGATAGGCGTCGGTTTGGCGCATAGGGTCTTTTCTGCGGGCGAAGCGGATTATTTCGAGCGTAGCGACGACAAGATCAGAGCCTTTTTGGAAGTGTGGACGAGAAAGGAATGCATCGTCAAATACGAGGATTCGCGTTTGGCTGATATTGCGATCAAGGATTCGTTTTCAAGGCGATGGAAACGGCTTATCAGGTCGACGGAACACAAAGGCCATATTGTCACGGTTTGCTGCGGAAAGCAGTCGGATTTCCCGATAACCGATATCAGGATAAATGATTTGATCGATGATTTGAGGGGGTTATGAAATGAAAGGCAAGCTTGTTTTGATTGCCGTATTTTTGTTTTCGGTTTTTATTTGTTCGGGGCTTTCATCTTGTGAAAGGAAGGCTCACGCAGCCGATTCGAGCGCTGTCGGGAGCAGCGTTCTCGCTATAAAAGACTATTCGGATGAAACAGGCGCAGGTGTTTCGACAGCTGCCAAGGGCGTTTCCTACAGCATCGCATATCCTGACAATTTCACAAAGGACAAGCGTTCGGTTCTGGTAGAGTGCGTGACGGAATTCGCAAGGAACATGGGCAAGGATGACCGGCTTTCGATTTACGAAATGGGCTATTACGGAATCACGAACATTTGCAAGAGCATCAGCAAAAGCGAATTGAACGATTCCATTACTGCACGTTTCAATACGGGGCTTCTTGGCGATAGGCCGCCTAGGCTTTACGATTGCATTGCAAGGCTGTCTGAAGACATGAAGGATACCGTAGGGGCGGCTATAATCGTGGTTTCGGATGAGATGAAAAGCGCGGGTTCGTTGTCGGCGGATGAATTCATGTCGTCGATAAGCGATTTCGGTGTTCCGATTTATGCGATAGGAATGCGCACGCCCATTTCAGCCGATGAGCCGACATTGAGGGATATGGCGTATGCGACCGGCGGAGCGTATTACCATGTGCCGATGCTCAAGAACTTGTCTGATGCTTTTATAGAGGCGCTTAAGAGATCAAAAAGATAAGGATTGTCTATGGCTGAATAAATGACCGGTCATTTATTCAGCCATATCCAGTCGCCGGATATGCACCGTATATGCGCGCTTTGGAACGGAAAGCCATTTGGATAGGCACGAAGTCTTATCCTGCATTAGGCTTTCCGTTCCAAACTACGCCTCTCCGGCACCTCTCCGGCTCCGCGGCTCCGTCCTGCTAGTCGATTTTCCGGACAGAGCCTAGGTAATTTACAAAGTGAAAGCTTTTGCTTATAATAGGAAGGGTTTTAAGAGCTCAGAAAATTTTTCTAAAAGAATAGGATGGGTATGAATATGAAGAGATATTTTGCTGGTTTCGCGTTTTTGGCCATGTTGACATTGTGTTTGGTGTCTTGCCCTGACGAAAAGGTTCCGGGCTGGCTTCAGGGCAGTTGGGATGCATATGAAACAGTCGAATATGTCGCACCGGAAGCGAATGTGAGGTTTGAAATAGCTGAAGGCAAGATTGAATTCAAGAAAGGGGCGGATTCCACCGATTACATGATAGATGTGAAGAACTGGAAAGCTAATGTCACCACCAATAATGCGAACAAATACGTGATTAGCGGGGGTGATGACACCGCTTACGATGAGGTCGAGTTTGAAAATCTCAAATCCGAAAACGGCGACAAGGCCAAGTTCGTTGAAAAGACAGGCAGCAAGACCACCACTTATTATCTCAAGAAAAGGAATTAGTGGTTCACTCGCCTATTGGTATTCCTCCCATGCATCTTTATAGAACCTGCGCATGCGTTTTCTCAGAGTGTTCGGTGAGAGTATCTTGGCGTTTTTTCCGAATCTTGCGAAATACGTCATAACCTGCATCGGCGAGCATTCGAAATAGAACATGTAGCCTTCGGTTTTGAACGGGATGGGGCGATGGACGTAATATTGGTTCCACATCTCCAGCCCGGAATCCGTCAGCTTCACGGTGATTTCGCCGTCTTCGGGCGTTATCGGAAATGCTGCGCCGTATTTGATCATCTTGTTCAGGCAGGATTTCTGCGTATCGCTTATTTCGGAGGGCTCATCCAAGATTTCCACATGGCCTAGCTTTGATAATCGGTTGGTGGCTACTCCGTTGCCGCCTTCTGCAGAGATGAGGTATTCGTGCATTTCCTCTTTTGATGTTTCCAACGAGTACGGGCTGAGCGTTTTCGAGCGCAGTTCGTTTCTCCTGCTGTTGTATGTGATGAAAATCTTCTTCCTCTCGCTTATGGCCGTTCTGATCGCTCCGCACTGCTTTCTGAACACTATTGTTTCCTTTTCGCTGATGCTTTTTGCGTCATAGTCTTGCAAAAGGCTTCTGAAATATTCCGATTCCGTTCTGTATCTTAGGAGATTTCCTTCTATTTGCTTTATTATTCCGATTGTCTGGCTTGTAGGTTTCAGGGCGATTGATGCATTGCAAATCTCCGTCTTTCCGCCAGCGGACAGCAGGCTTATTTCACGCAGAATTTCATCCGTTATCTTGTCTATGGCTTCGTTTGTAATATTCGCATTGCGTGAGATTGCTTCGTGTGCTTTGTCCCGAATATGCTTTTGGTTTCTTTTGAATTCGTCGTGATGGTTTAGCAAGACGAGGGACATGAGCGCGTTGAGATTCGCCTTGCCGTCGTTTTTCACAAGCGAGAACCTTTGCGCGTCATTCTCCAATGATGTTTTCAGGGATTCAGGAACATTAATCTTAATTTTTTCGTAATACATTTTCTATCGCTGTCCATAAAAAGTGGTCGAATTAGAATGAGTCTATACTGTTAAAATATAATATTTTATTGAAATACAATCAAATACGATAGTTATTAAGTGGTCGTTGATATGAGCAAGTTGCCTATTTTCCGCATGCG
>DMKZ01000067.1 GCA_003454065.1 Spirochaetaceae bacterium | reverse complement strand
CGATTCCGACAAGACCTATGAACGCTTGGAAGCTGACGAAAAGGACTCGATCGAGACGGTGAAAGAGGTTGCGGCAGAAGATGCTGAGCAAGCGGATTCTGCTGATTTGCAGGTGGGGTTGCCGCCATCGCCTGCCGAATTTGCCCCACCATCGAAAAACGACGATCCGATTTGGAAATACAGGGACAAGATAGCGGAAGCGATAGGCAAATCCAGCACAATTTTCAAAGCGACATCTTCAAAATTATCCGGTGTGCGCATCGGAATATATCTGGATGAGTATTCGAGTTCCAAGGAAATCTACTATGGCATTCAGAAGCTCGACGGCGAGATTTCCAATTCCGCCCGCTTGACCTCCAAAACCACCAGGGCGAATATCACTAGCACGTCGAGCAAGCTCATATTGATTGAGAAAGCCAACGGTCTTCCAGCCGATGACGAAGTTTATTTTTTCAGAACGGTGGATTTCTGACAATCGGTCGGCGCGGGTCGAATCGCAACCTTGGTTGATATCGATTTGCTCGTAATTTTGTTTGTTGCAAATGATTGGTCATTGTTATATCATTAGTTGACTTTAGGAACGGGAGATAGGCTATGGAAAACTATTTGAACCAGGCAGTTGATTTCCTCAAGAACAGCGGTTATAGGACGTTTGCGGCGATATTCGTTCTCATAATCGGAATTTACATAATAAGGAATTTGCTGAAGCTTATAAAGCTTGGAATATTATCGACTGAAATAGACACATCATTGGTGAATTTCATCCTAACCATAGTCAAATTCGTATTTTACCTGGCTCTGATATTGTATTGCCTGTCGATAATGCGGGTGTCCATGACAGGGTTCATCGCCGCTTTGTCCGCTCTTACATTGGCGATAGGCTTGTCCATACAGAATACGATAAGTTCTGTTGCGAATGGAATAGTGCTGTTTTTCATACATCCGTTCAAGGTCGGGGATTTCATAGATATAAACGGCGTATCGGGTTCCGTCAGGGAAATCAATATAATGCATACGATTCTGAATACTCCCGATAACCGAAGGGTCATAATGCCGAACAGCAGCGTATTCAACGGCACGATAGTCAACTACAGCGCAAACCAGATCAGAAGGGTGGATTTGAAGATTTCCGTTGATTACGATGCTGATACGGAATTTGCCAGAAAGGTGCTGTTGGAGGCTTGTGGCAAGCATCCTCTCGTTCTGAAAGAGCCTGCTCCTACGGTCCGCTGGAACGCTCATAACGATTCGTATCTCGAATTCGTAATCAAGGTTTGGACGGAAAGCAATAATTATTGGTCCGTTGCATGGGATTTGGATGAAATCGCTTGCAGGACGTTGCAGGAGAATGGAATATGCATTCCTTTCCCGCAAATTACTTTGAGCTATAGGGACGGTAGCGAAGGCGAGAAGCATGAAAAGGCCGAAAACGACATTTCTATGAAAACTAAGCCGGATGGCAAGAAAAAGATCGTGCCTCCGGAAATGGAGGGAAAGTTCAGTTTCGTCGATCCCACCGATGAGCTTCCCGTGGATGACGACGGCAGCGATGCCAATTCCGGATCGGAAGATTTCAACGGCGTGTAAGAGGAGGTGCGGCTTATGATGGCATTAATCGAATTTGCTGGTATTTGCGCCTTTTGGCTGGTAATATACATAACGGTCAAGATCGTATATTGGAGCTTCGGGCTCAATAAGGGCAAGAAGCAGATGATATCGCTAAAGCTTCAGCGTCTCATGAAAGAATTGCGCAAAGTGATTGATTCATTCAATTCTTTTTCGGGAGCTATGGGGTTCAGCGAGACTTTCAGGAAAATCCGCAAGATTCATAACCTTTGCATGAAAGTGGAGAAGCGCTTCAATATCTATATGTTCGACAATCCGGACAGCAAAGGCATCGATGGCGTCCGAAGAAACTTTATAGAATCGAAGAACAAGTACTCCGAAAAAATATCGGAGGTGTTCGCCGACGATGAAAGGAATGAGGTTACGAAGGAAGAGCTTGAAGAGATTTCGTCTGATTTGGAGAAGCTTTACAAGTTGTGCGAAGTTACGAATCGTTGGATTGTTCAGGAAATCGAAAGGACTAATAAAAGGGAGGCTTTCAAGTTTTAAGGCGCTCTCTGAACAGCAGGTTTTCAGAAGAGCCCTTTAGAGATTTTTCAAGAAAAGACTTCAGAATCCGAATCTGAATAAGGGGAGGTGATAAAGGTGAGCAAGGACAATAGGTATTACATCGAGAGGCAGGAATCAAGGGAATCCAACGCCAGAAGCTATCCGAGAAAATTTCCCATCTGCATAGCTAAGGCCAAAGGGGTGCATCTTACGGATGTTCAAGGCAAGGATTACATAGATTTCCTTTGCGGAGCCGGAACGCTGGCCTTGGGGCACAACGATGATGATGTCAACAAGGCAATGATGGATTTGCTGAGCAGTGGAGCGATGCTCCATGGTCTCGATTTGATAACTCCGATTAAGGACGAGTTCACCACAACGCTTTTCGAAAGCCTTCCGAAAAGTTTCGCTGATAATGCTAAGGTGCATTTCTGCGCTCCGGCAGGAACGGATGCGCTTGACGCGGCGATCAAGCTTTGCAAATTCGCTACGGGACGCAGATCCGTCATATCTTTTTCGGGCGCATATCACGGGATGGGTCAGGGTCCTCTCGCAA
>DMKZ01000138.1 GCA_003454065.1 Spirochaetaceae bacterium | reverse complement strand
GAAATTGAGAAGCCCGGCGTTTCAAACGAGGATTCGCACGAGAAGGCGGACGGCAAAAGCAAGAGCGCCGATCGCGATGCGGCCGAGCGGAAGCAAAGGGTCGATATCAAAAACGGAGCCGATGATTTCGTCGAAGAAGGAAGCAGCGCCGAAGAGCCGGCGGACGATAATATGTCCGAGGCATTCGATTTCAATGCCGGCGTCACTAAAATATACGATAGGAATTCCTTCACCGATGACGGAGTCGTGTTCGTCGATAGGAAAGGCGAGAAGTTCATAATCGTAAACGACTTGGCAAAGGATTACAAATACAAGGTTCCTGCCGAGGTGGAAACCGGCGCGAAGCCCAAAGGCTCGAAATCCGCAAGGAAAAGCGAAAGCTATATGGATAGGGTCAGAGGACGCTCAAAGCGCACGGGGGCATCGGCAAGCACCGTTTCGGATATGACGTTCGCGAAGAAAATAGACGATATGCTCAAAGAATGGGCGATAAGCGAAGGGTTCGTCTATTACAATGTCGGAAAGAAGCAAATGGTTTATGATAAGAACCTTGCGATATACGGCTTTTCGAAAAAGTTCTCCAATGAGGATTACTATGCTTATTTCCGCAATAAGATTCCATCTGCCGGACGAGCTGACGGTGAAGCGTCGGACGACGCTTCGAATACGGGCGATTTCCGGGAGGATGAGTCGGAGCAGGAGGAATACAAGCCTACTTTCACCGGCTATCCTGACTTCAACAAGCAGAATAAGGAACGGGCGGAAGCTGTGAAGAAGGGAAAGCCGAAGCCGAAGGAAGAGCCTGAAGAGGATGAAGAGGCTGAAATGCTGCGTAGAAGCACCGAGCGGTATCTTGAGGATAAGAAGCAAATGGATTCCTTCGTCGAAAGTTGCATAAAAGAAGCGAATGAGAGTAAAATAATGGCGCAAGCGGAAAGGGCCGAGAAAGTGATGATTTCCAGCATTATCTCCGCTCTCGAAAACGGATTGAAGAAGTGATATTATGGCAAGACCGATTAAAGGAATAGCGTTTCCTGTCGCAAGCGATGTCTATGGCGGGATAGAGATGGCCGATCCTGTGCGCAGCATAGAGGATTCGGTTCGGATGATTTTGAGCGTATCTCCGGGGGAGTTTTTCCTCGAGCCGGAATTCGGCTGCAAAGTGAACGACATGGTTTTTCTTCCCGATTCTCCGCAAACCATATCCTTGGCGGAATATTATATAAAGCAAGCATTGGAGAGATGGGAGCCGAGGATAAAGCTGAAGCAAGTCACAGGCGAGGTGGATCCTGACCATAGGAATACGGTCAATATCTCGATAGTATATGATATGGTCGGGATGAATCTCGAGAATACGACAGATTATTCCGTAGATATGTCCAATAATTGAGGAGGTGGATTTTGATACCTACGATAGAGCTTGATGATAGGAAGTACGATGATATAAAGGAAGAGGCCGTCAGGCTGATACCGAGGTATTGTCCGGAATGGACCAATAGGAATATTTCCGATCCGGGAATGACGCTTCTGTCGCTGTTCTCATGGATGACCGAAATGACATTGCATAGGATCAACAAAATACCTACGAAGACGTATATCGCGCTTTTGGATATGCTCGGCTTCACGCTCAAGCCGCCTAAATGCGCATCCACTATCCTTCAATTTTTCATAAATCCGAACAGAACCAGGGATGTTGCCATAAAACAGGGGGTTCAAGTGGGTTCGGTTGGGTCTGGCGGTCCGCCGATCATATTCGAGTCCGAATCCGGTTTGGTCGCTCGTAATATCACGATCGACACGTGCGTCAATCGCGATGGCGAGAAATGGGATGAGATACAGAAGGGGGACAACGGAGAGTTTTCGAGCTTTTTGCTTTTCGATTCCCAAAATTCAGTGGTTCATGAGCTTTATTTGGAATCGCCTGCGATAGCCAATTTGGTTTTAGGGCATACTTTGCAGGTGGAGTTCGATGCCGGAAAGGACATTGCTTCTCAGAAGGACGAGTTCATAAGCTATATCAAGTGGGAATATTACAACGGTGACAGCTGGGTCAGCTATAATCCGTCATATACGTATTATAAGGCCGAAGACAAGCCGAATACGCTTTATTTCTCCGGAATCTACGATATCAAGCCCGTCGCTTTGAGAGATGGCGAGGATGAGAAGTTGTATTTGAAGGCCGTCTTGGTTGACTATCCCGACATGTCCGTCGCAGGAACCATAAATCCGTTTTCGATAAGGGCTCTGAAGCTGAAGCTTCTATATACCGGCGACGGATTCGCCCCCGATGTGATGCTGACTTGCAGCCGCGGCTTGTACAGTCCGGTCGATCAAGGCAACGTGTTCAAGATATTTTCCGAAGATCCGTCTTATGACGAGGCTTTGTATTTGGCCAATAACGACATATTCTCGCATCCCGGACTGAAGGTTCAATTCGAATTCACGCTGAGTGACAACAATACGGATGACATTCAGGCGAATTCTCTGGCGGAATTCCCGTTGGAGTATTATAATGGCGACAGATGGGTGAAAGTTCTCGAGGGGTATGAGGACGGGACTCAGAAATTCACCAAATCAGGAAAGATAACATTCACAATCCCGAAGAACATCTCCACTGTGGGCGTTGACGGCATAAAGGCGTATTGGCTGAGGATTCGTCTGATAAGTCAGAACCTCGGCGTGGGCGGTCATTATGAGATAAACGAAGACACGGGCATTCAGGAATGGAAATTCGACGCCCAAGTGCAATCGCCTCTGTTCGAGAGGATGAGGATAGGATACGAGCCGTTCGATAGGTATTTCAGCAACATAATCCAATACAGCAATTTCAAGTGGAAGGAGTTCCCGTATCTTTGCAGCAGGCACGAAAGCAAGCAGGAAACGGTTTTGCTTGATATCGACAGGGAGGAGCTTCCTTCTTTGTATCTGGGTTTGAACGCTCCGGTTTCGACTGGAACTTTCCCCATTTACTTCAGAGTCGATGAGATAGCCAAGGATCTGGATATGGGCTCTTCGCTTCTCGGAATGCTTCCCGACAGCGAGGAAGAGAATAAGGTGGCGATAGAGTGGCAGATATGGAACGGAGTGAAGTGGGAGAACATAAGTACGACTGATACCACGAACGGGTTCCGCGAGTCCGGTTTCATAAACTTCGCTTCCGAAGGCAACATGAGGATGCATGAGCTTTTCGGCAAGGAGCTGTATTGGATGCGGGCGATAAAAGTGAATGGTAATTTCGATCGAGTGCCCACTATAAAGGGGATATTGCTCAATTGCGTGAGGATCAGCAATGCAAGCACCCATACGAACGAAATACTTTCGTCGTATAACTCTGCGACGAGATCCTATAAGCCTTCGTCGAACAGCATACTTCCAGGAATCGACATCGTAGTCAAAGAAGGCGGAAAGCCGAGCAACGAAGAGATCCAGCTGATGGTCAGGGAAGGCATAAAGGAGTGCTATATAGAGGATCCGGACGGGAGCGTATGGGTGCGGTACAAGGAAGTGCCCAACTTCTACAATTCCAATTCCTTCTCGCGTCATTTCGTTGTTGACTATGCGGAATCGAAAATCATATTCGGAGATGGAACGAACGGCATAAACCCGGATTTCAACAAATATACGGTAAAGATCCTCAAGTATATGACCGGAGGCGGCAAGAGAGGGAATGTCGTTGCGCACAAGCTTCAATATCTTTCGAACAGCATACCTTTCATAGACGGATGCGATAATCCGTTCCCTGCGGAAGGCGGAAGCGACATAGAGACGATAGACGAACTCAAAGGAAGGGCCGCAGGCTTGCTTAAGAGCCTTGACAGGGCGGTTACGCCCGAGGACTACGAGTGGTTGGCGAAAGAGGCGACTCCGGCCGTAGGACGCGCTCATTGCTGCAAGGAGAGCAACAGGTTCGGAGAGGCCAGAATGGTCATAATACCTACATCCGATATGTCGGCAGGCTTCAACTTCGAACTCAAACCGTCTAAGGAGCTTATCAAGCAGGTCAAGTCGTTCCTGAACGAAAGGAAGGTGATCGGCACCACCGTTTCGGTCGAGGGTCCGTCATATAGGAAATTCGACCTCAAGCTGTCTGTTGTTTTCAAGAGCAATTATTTTGATTTCGAGGCAGAGGAAGCCAAGATAACCAGGGAGATGCAGAAGTTCTTCCACCCCCTTTACGGTGGCGAAGACGGTGGCGGCTGGAGGATAATGTCTTCGGTTACGATAGCCATGATCCTGAAGAAGCTTGAGGGCATAGATTCGATCCAGCGCATATTGAATGTGACGATTTTCGATGTCGAGCGCGGGCTTACCGTCGAGGAAATACGTATCGAGGAAGACGAGATGCCATTCATGAAGGAGATAGAGATAGAGCAGCGGCTTGGCTGATCAGACATGCTGCTCAAGGGTGGATATAAGTATGGGCGAGATACTGCAAAGCGACATATTCAGCTACGTATATGAGAAGTTCGAGGAAAAGCTTGAAAACTTGACAAAGGAAAAAAATTTGTCTAATATACTGAAGAAAACAGATAAAGCGGATGCAGCTTACGAATTGCAAGTAAACGACATTTGGCAGTATCTGTTTGATAAGAATGGCGACCAGGTGGTTTTTGATGAGAAGATGTACCCTGCGCCTTCTTATTTCCATATGATTTTCACTGTTTTGGTGAAAGGGAAGGATATGAAGTCCGTTCTGAAATTGTATGGGATGATCGCACGCTATCTGAAGGATAATCCTGTCATAGAGGTAGGCGATTACAATTGGCATATGAATACGGAACAGAACGTATATGTCGAGCCCATAATAAAGAACGCGGATGCTTCAAGGGTGAATGATGGTCTCAACGGCAGTTACAGTTTGAAACTGCAGTATGAAGTCTATGTTGGTATGAATTCGCTTAACGGGTCTGAATTCGTTCGTGCTAGAGAACGTGCGATATCCAGCGATGTTAGGTAAAATCTATATTCATAAGGAAGGGTGAAATATGCCGAATTATCAGACTCCTGGCGTATATGTAGAGGAGATTTCAAGTGGTTCGAAGCCTATTGAGGCTGGCGCGACCAATATAGTAGGATTTTTGGGCGTAGCTGAGAAGGGACCAATCAATCAGGCGACTTTGGTTACGAACTGGACGCAGTACACCAAGACTTTCGGTGGAATGCACGAGGGCGGATGGCTCGGACATGCCGTTTACCAGTTCTTCCAGAATGGCGGCACCAAGTGCTTCATCAACAACTTGGCTGAGCCGGCCAAGAAGAAGGATGCCGCTCCTGCAAAGGCAGGCGATAAGGCCGATGCTAAGAAGGAAGAGAAGAAGGAACCTGTGGAAATCAAGAATCCCGATGGAATAGCCAAGCTTATAATCGGCAAGGACGAGGGACTCGGGAAGAAAAGCGGACTTTTCCTTTTCGATGAGATTCCAGATATTGCTTTGGTTTGCGCTCCTGGAGTAACGGATCCTGCTGCGCAGGATGCAATCCTTTCGCATTGCGCGAGAATGCGCTTCAGATTCGCAGTTCTCGATAGTCCTGAGACGTTGACTGGTGGCATCGATACCATACCGAAGCCCAGAGATTCAATGATGGGTGCTTATTATTTCCCATGGGTTCAGATGTATGATCCCGTACACGATCAGAACGTTTATGTACCGCCAAGTGGCGGAATTTGCGGCGTTTACGGCAGAGTCGATGGAACGAGAGGTGTTCACAAGGCTCCGGCAAACGAGATTTTCAAGACCGCTATCGGTTTGAAATACAACCTTACCGATGCAGAGCAGGAGCTCTTGAACCCGAAGGGGATCAATTGTATCAGAGAGTTCCCGAACAGAGGAATCAGGGTTTGGGGCGCAAGAACGATCAGCAGCGATCCGGAGTGGAGATATGTCAACATCAGAAGGCTGTTCTGCATGGTCGAGCAGGCTCTCCAGAATGGTACGAACTGGGTCGTATTCGAACCCAATACGAGGGATTTGTGGAAGAAGATAGTGAGGAACATCACTGCTTTCCTGCTTGGCATTTGGAGATCGGGTGCGCTCTTCGGAGATACGCCCGAGGAAGCTTTCTATGTCAGATGCGATGATGAGCTTAACCCTCCCGAGTCAAGGGATTTGGGATATGTCGTTTGTGAAATCGGTCTGGCGCCTGCTAAACCTGCAGAGTTCGTTGTCTTCAGAGTTTCGCAGAAGACGGAGAGCGATAGCTAATAGATAAAGGCTCGCAAGAGTTTTTATATAGATTTGCATAATAAAGAAAAGGAGGAATTATTATGGCAGATTATTCACCTACCAATAGGGCTTATTTCAAGGTTTCGATCGATGGCGTTGATTACGCTAACTTCGTTTCAGTTGAGGGACTTGGAGCAACAGCTGAAGTTGCTGATGACATGGGTGGAATGGATAAGAATCCGAGGAAGGTTGTCGGAAAGGTCAAGTATGACACCGTCACGCTTACCAGAAATGCCGATCCGAGGGACAACACGCTCAAAGAGTGGTGGAACACCGTTGAGAGAGGAACGCCTGAGCAGAAGTCGGTGTCTATCATCTTCCTTGATAGGAACGGTACGGACGAGATTATGAGAAGGGATCTCTTCAACTGCGTACCGTGCGCTTGGACAATGTCCGACCTTTCGAGTATTGACAAGATGGGCGTCAACCAGGAGAAGATTTCCTTCGTCTATGAAGATGCGAAGTGGAGTTAATCCGTAGTTCGTCTTTTTAGCAGCAAATATGTCCTTTCTATGATATAGGAAGGGCATATTTTTTTTAAAATAATTATGTCGCATATTTCAAAAATCGATACAACAATCAAAGATCTGACGATTCTTAAAAAGGCGCTGACTAATATCAACATGAAATTTATCGAGGCGCAGAACGATCAGCTGATTACAGTTCAAGGTTATGGGAAGGATGAGATAATCGAGAACTGCATCATGGAGATAAAAACCGGATGCAAGTACAGCATAGGGGTCAGAAAAGTCGATAAGAATTACGAGTTCGTGGCTGATTGGTGGGCCATAGAGACGTTCACAGGTCTTAAGCAGGAGGATATTCTTAATAAGATCACAAGGCAATACGCCTATGAAAACGTCTTGGATAAAGTCAAGGACATGGGTTATAATGTTGTAGAGGAAAAGCAGGATTTGCAACAGAACGTTAAGCTCACGCTTAGAAGGTGGAAATGAATGCCTGAGATCGAGATAGAAAAACTTGACCCTAAAATCTTCATGGGGCTTTCTCTTTTCGATGCCGCCAAATTGATCAACGACAAGCTTTATTGGCTGAAGTATGACATAGTGTATGATGAGCAATATGGTAATCAGCTGGTGGTGAGGGATGTTGATTACAACGAGAGCATCGGTTTCATCACGTTTTACTCCGGTACGCCGAAAAGCTTCAACGGCTTGCTGCCCGAAGTGTATGAGGAGAACAATTTCTTCCTCGAGCAGTTTCTGATGGTTTTTCAGCATGTGATCAACGGCCGTTCGATGATTCTCGATAATGTTGACAAGTTCTTCTCCCCGATGAAGACTCCGAAATTCTTTTTGCCGGCGTTGGCCGCATGGTTCAATATCGACTTGAGCTTGTTCGGGAACAGAGAGGATGTGGTCAGGAAGATGATACAATTCGCCATCCCTATTTACAAGCTGCGCGGCACGCAGAAGGGACTTCGCCTTTTGCTATACATATTGACAGGCATTATTCCTGATGTGATAGAAGGTGCGGCTCCGTTTACAGAAATGACCATTTCGAACAAGGTTCAGATTGATTCTCCGATATTCGGGAATTCAAAGGAGAAATTTTCGTTCTATGTCTATTTCCCCATTCTAGAGTCTGAATTCGATAGCTCGCTAGTGGAGAACATTCATAGGATGGTGCAAAGGGAGAAGCCCGCGCACATGAAAGCCTATGTTTGTTTCAAGCGACCGAAGAAGATAGAGAGAAAGATCACCATGTTCGATGAGGGAATGGAGACGATGGGAGAAGACGGAGTGTATTTCTGATCGGATTCGTTCTTTTTTTGCTTTATTTTTCGAAAAGCCATATAATTTTCATCCATAGCGATAGACAGGTTTAAGGAAGGTATGAGACGTGGGCAAAGGCAATAAGAAATTTGAGGATATACTTTTCAAAAGATCCAATTTTTTTCCTGGGTTGCGTGCTACTCCGAAATTTTGGAATGAAATGGAGGAATACCATTTCAACAAGGAGAGGCTGTACAATACGATATTCAACGGGTTCGGCGTCGTTCCTGATTTTTTGGATTCGCTGCTTGTTGAGTCCAAGCAGACGAAAGGCGGTCTGATTTCGCTTGTCGTGAATCCTGGTCTTGCGATTGACGGATATGGCAGGCCCGTGTTCCTCTATGCTCCGCAGGTCATGGTTTTGGATCTTAAGAAGTTCTCCTTGCCGTGTACGGCCTATGTCACCATAAGATACAATGAGGTTCTTGAGGATTTTTACAAGAATGTCGATAATTTCGATTTGCAGGGATTCCAGCACAAGAAGGAATCGTCCATAATCGAAATAGTGAGTGAGATACCGGATCCGGACAGTTTCATAGAGCTTGCGAGAATACGTCTCGCCGAGGATAAGAAGGGCAGCGGAATCCGCGAGTTGAAGAATAGCGATTCTTCCAAATTCGTAGTTCCTTCCGCTAACGAGATAGATTTCAGATATGTTCAATGGACATCGAAAATGAAGAAGGGGATATCGAGCTTTTTCCAGAATTTCATGCTTGACATTTTCGAGAAAACGGAAAAGGTAGCTACCATGTGCTATACGGTTCTTCCCTTGGCTTCGCTTCTGTCGCTTCAGACGCTGGCCATGACTTCGAAGATGGTAATACAGACGGCTGGAGCTTTCTTCGATGATGTCGTGAGCATTTTCTATCCCATATACAATGTTGACTATCAGCTGATATTCGAGATAGCCGAATACGAGAGGAAGAATCCTGAGAAGGAGCTCGGCTATATCACGAAGGACTCTTATCTTGATGCGCGTGAGGCGGTGTTCATGCTTGGCGATACGGTCAAGACGTACAACGGAACATACGAGGAGCTCAATAACATACTGTCTCTCCATAAGATAGTCATAGACGGGCTGAGGGCTACGCTGTCTGAGAGGCAGATATCCACAAACGACATATTGCTGATGAGTCAGGATATGCCGAATGTTCTTTTGTTCAACAACGAGCATTACACCCTTATCGATACGATTTCAATGGGTTCTAAGGAGTCGATGCAGATGCATGATGTGAGGTTTGTGGGCAGTGCATATCCTACTACTTCCAACGAAACCTTCACATATCCGGATGGCAGGAAGGTCAACGATGTCGTCAAACGCTGGATAGGCGGCGAGATGAGGTTCGTTGTCCGCAATGTCACGAAGGGCAATAATATGCTCGTGATCAGGAGGACCGATGTCTATAACGGCAACTATGAGGTTGACGTCAAATTGAATTCAAAGAAATACGAGCTTATAAATATAGAAGGCATAGACACCAAGAACAGATGGAGAAACTACCATTTCATTATCGACAGGGCGGATGTGGTGGATTTCGCTCCGGAGATTTCCTTCGACATCGGTCAGAAGGGCAGGGATAATAGCGGAACCATTTGGATTTATCAGGTTATGTAACGGGTGCTTCCGGAAGCCTCGGATTAGAGCGGCAGGAATTGGAAGCGCCTTGATTAAGGCATGGCGGCAAAAGCGTTTTTGCCATCGCGCCTGATCGAACGAAGGAGAGCGTATGGGTTATAAGAGATGTCCTCAAGAAGGTCATTTGATGGATTCTTCGTGGAAGTATTGTCCGATTTGCATAGCGCCTTTGGCGGGATGGTTCGTTATTATGAACGATAACGGCATCGCTCACAGGTATTTCACGCTGCATGAAGGCAAGACGATTATCGGAAGCGGAACGGATTGCGAGATTCATATTCCGGAGTACGGCCTTTTGAGACAGCAGGCTGCGATCATAATACAGGGAAACGATTGCACGGTCGTCGATTTGAGCGGTGATAACAGCATGAAGGTTAACAACAGTCAGGTTTCCAGAACTACGGTTATGGATGGCGATATAATAGAGTTTAACGGAGTTCAATTCTGCGTGAAGCTTTTGAAATCGGAAGGAAGGTATTGATATATGAGAGGCTTTTTGAAAAAGTTCGCGGCATTGGTGCTGGTTCTTCTCGCTGCTGCTTTTGTTTTTGCTGCAGACGATTCTTCTAGCAATGCGAATAAGGAATTGAATGTTCAGGTAAACCAGCTTGTAGATCGCAAGTATCCCAATTTCAAGGCCTATGTTACGGTCGAAAAGCCCGATGGGACGCCTTTGGCAGCGCTTGGAAGCGATGCTTTCAAGGTGACGATAGATAATGGGAAGACAGGTGTCGGCAAGATCGGCGTGTCGGTATTCAAGAATACGAGCGAGGGCGTCAACTATAATATAGTGTTTCCTGTGAATCTCCAAAAGGCGACGATGTCGATACAGGCTACTGCTATCGTCAATTTCGTCGATTTGATGACGGAAAAGGATAAGATCTCCATTTATTCGATGGGCGATACGATCACCCCTGTTGTCGAGGATGTTGCGCAGAAGGAATTTCAGGCCGATATGATATCCACATTCGAGGGAAGCGCTGACAAGGCGCCGAGGATATACGACTCGCTTCAGGCTTTGGTGAATCTGGTGGCCAAGAAAGACAGCGACAGAAAGGTGATTATCGTTGTCTCTGATGAGAGGGACAATAATAGCATAACGCCAGCCAGGCAATTCATGACCGCTATCGAGCAGGCGAACATACCAATCTTCACGATTGGAATCAGAGCTCCATCAACGAGTACGCAGGTCAGGATGGAGGATATCTCCTACGCAACGAATGGCAAATACTATTACACGCCGATGATAAGGGATTTGTCATCCACGCTTTCGAAAGTCATCGATGTTGTTTCCGATTCGTATATCCTCGATTTCAGAGCTAAAATCGGTGTTATCGGGTTTTTGAAAGGCGGCGACGGTTTGCTTCATGATCTGAGCCTTGAAGTCGATGTTCGCGATGGGTATGGCAGAAGCGCTAAGAAGTTCACGGCGATAAAGAAGACCATACCCATCTATCTTTGGATAGGCATAGGCATAGTTGTCATAATCGTCGTCATAATAGCTGTGATGGTGTCGCTTCTTTCGAAGAAGAAGTCACGCGAATCCATGGGCATTACGGATAGGAGATGTCCCGATTGCGGCAACAGGATGAAGGATAGTTGGGATGAATGCCCGTTCTGCAAATATCTCCCCGAATATCTTGGCGGACAGCCGGGTGCGAGCGGAGGCGACGGCGGATTCGATGTCAAAGGCATGGGCGACAAAGCCAAGGGCGCTGCAGGGAAAGCCAAAGGAGCTGTCGGCAAAGCCAAGGGCGCTGCAGGGAAAGCCAAAGGAGGCTTGGGGAAGATTTTCGGAATTTTCAGCAAGTTCAAGAAATAGGATCGGAGAAGTAAGGTGCCGTATAAGTTTCCAGGTGTTTACGTAGAGAAGAAGACGTATGTCAGCCAGCCTGACATCGATACGCGTTGCGTCGCCGGATTCGTTGGAATCACGCAGAAGGGCGAGCTCAACAAGCCTGTTCTCGTTCGAAGTTTTGATGAATACAAGCAGCATTTCGGCGACTTGAGCGGTCCTGGAAATCTGCCGTACGCGGTTGCGGGTTTCTTCCAGAACGGCGGTGACGAATGCATGGTGGTCAGGGTCGCCAATCTCAATACCGTAAAGCGTTCGATATACGAGTTTGCGGACGGCAGAGACATTTTCAGAATGACCGTAAAGACCGAAGGCGCTTGGGGAAATTCGATAAAGGTCTCCGCCTGGAGGGATGGCGAAGGGCATTTTTCGCTATCGTTGCAGAGGGGCGATGAAGTGGAGAACTTGCTCCACATGGCCTATTCCAAAGATGATGAAAGGTATTTCGTTCGATATATCAACAAGAATTCGCGTTTCGTAGATGCCGAGAGCATCGGTGACTTCAAGAATATCGAGCCGTGCATCTTCCAGAATTTCCATGATGGAAATGATGGCTTGCACGGGATTACGGCTGGAAGCTTCCTCGGACATTACAATTCTCCTGCGGACTATTCAGGGCTTAATTCCTTCAGGCATTTTGATGAAGTCAAGCTTTTAAGCGTCCCCGACATTGATATCTTTGGTGATGACTATGTCAGCGTTTTCCAAATACATTACGAGATGATGTATCAAGCCGAGGAGTTCAGGAACAGGTTCGCTCTCCTCGATTTGCCCCCGAATCTGACAGTTGATGAGGCCTGCGAATGGGCCAATAGTCTCGACAATGCCTTTGCCGCATGCTATTATCCTAATCTTTCGATGAGCATGCCGGTGTCTTTCGGAGGCGGTAGCAAAGTCGTTCCTGCCTCCGGCGCTGTTGCCGGCATGATAGCGAAGTCGGATCATGACAAGGGCATTTATGTTCCGCCGGCTGGTCAGGTGCTTAAGGGCGTAACGGATTTGGCAAGGAAGCTTACAAAGCCGGAAATGGAAATGCTTTATGAAAACAAAGTGAATTTCTTCAAGAACGTGCGAGGTCAGGGGGTCAAGGTCTGGGGATGCAAGACTTTGTCATCCGACACTGAGTGGAATATGATAAACGTGAGGAGAACGTTTTCAGCGGTTTGCAAATATTTGAAAGAGGAAACGCGCTGGGCGGTTTTCGAGAATAACAATCAGCAGCTTCAAAAAAGGCTCGTCAGATATGTCACGGCTTTCCTGCTGAATTTGTGGAGAAAAGGCTATTTGCATGGCAACACTCCGGACGAAGCGTTTTATGTCAGATGCGACGAGGAAACCAATCCGCCCGAGAATGTGGAATTGGGAATATTGTCGTTCGAGGTCGGATTGGCTATAGCAAGACCGTTTGAGTTCTTCAGAGTGGTGTTTTCTGCCGACAAGAACGGCTCTAACATAATGACTGAATAGAGGGCGTCATCGAAAGCAGGTTTTCAGAAGCGTCCTTAAGGAGAACATATGAAGAGGATAATTCTATTGTTGAGCATATTCATTGCGGTTATTGCTTTTGCTTCTTGCAGCAAGAAGAGCGGATCGGTTCCTTCCACTAAGAGCGATAGTGATTTCAGGATAGGCATAGTCACGGGCACCGTGTCGCAGAGCGAAGACGATCTTCGAGGAGCTGAGGCATTGATTTCGGAATATGGCGATTCCAAAAAAGGCGGCATGATCACTCATGTCACATACCCTGATAATTTCATGGAAGAGGCTGAAACCACGATAGCTGTAATCGCCGGTTTGGCTGATGACCCGAAAATCAAGGCGATAATCGTGAATCAGGCCGTGCCGGGAACAACCGAGGCTTTCAGACAGGTCAAGGAAAAGAGAAAAGATGTCATTTGCATAGCGGGCGAATCGCACGAGGACATTCCTGAGATTTCGAAAACAGCCGATCTTGTTGCAAACAACGATTTCGTTTCAAGAGGCTATTTGATAATAAGGACGGCTCATGAGCTTGGTTGCGATACTTTCGTTCATATTTCGTTCCCGAGGCACATGTCTTATGAAACCATGAGCAGAAGGGTTGCCATAATGAGGGCTGCATGCGATGAGTTCAATATGAGGTTCGTGCTCGAGACCGCTCCGGACCCCACATCCGATGTCGGTGTCGCAGGCGCGCAGCAATACATTTTGGAAAAGGTTCCGTCATGGATAAGCCAATACGGCAAGAAAGCCGCATTCTTCTGCACGAACGATGCTCATACCGAACCGCTTTTGAAGCAGCTTCTCAATTATGGCGGCTATTTCATCGAAGCTGATCTGCCTTCTCCGCTCATGGGCTATCCCGGA
>DMKZ01000115.1 GCA_003454065.1 Spirochaetaceae bacterium | reverse complement strand
CCTTGCCCCGCGCGTACGACATACTCATTGCCGGATTTGCCTGGCCCCGCCAATTTGCCAACGGAAAAGCCCTCACGAAGTAGCGATTCCTTGATCGTCATTTTGTGAGGCAGCCACTCCAAGCCTTGCTTGCGATGATAGGAGTGGACCAGCGTCCAAACCTTTTCAAAATTCAGCCACAACAAACCTCCGTCTGTGTATCCAATGTAAGCTCGTTCATTCGCGAAGAACGAAGCCTCATTCTTCGCCACCGCCGTGTCCACTGAGCTGTCCTTGATTGCCCAAACCGCTTGCAAGAAACGCAAGGTTGGCTTCTGCTGCCTTGTTGCCTTTGCGTTCTGTCCAAGAATCGTCGTCACCGCCGCATTGGCACTCTCGCGGAATGTTTCTGCCCATTCCATGTCGCAGCCGCATATTAAGCCAAACTTTACGATGACATCAGCGGTGATGCGAAGAACTGCGGCATCAGAAGCATACCGACGAAACGCGGGGTCACGAGATTCCTCATCCCGGTACTGAATGAACCACCCTTGGGCACTATCAGCAATAATCGGACCTTCCCGTTTCAAGAATTCAATAAACAGCGAACAGTAGCGACGCAGGATCTCCGGATTCGACTGGAACCCTTGGAGAACCTGCCCATCAAAAGTGTCCTCTTCAACCGGCAGTGATATCATACGCGCCAAAGTCGACTCTGCGAGAGCTAGTTCCTCTTCAGCCGTCATCACGATGATACTTTCGACTTCGTCGCGGATGATGTCCGAAAAGTCGGCGACATTGCGCTTGGTCGGGAAAATGCCGTCACCGCCAGCGCGGACGAGCCGTTCGGCATTTTCACGGCTACGTCTCGCACTTTCCGCAGTACTGTTGGAGAAATCATCGAACGCAACAACTTGATGTCGCTGAAAGATGACGCTATCTTGGATTGTCGGGGGTGTCGATGTAATTCGGGTAGTCGCATGTTTGCGATTCGACTCAAAAACGAAGGCCAGGACTTTGATGACGGCTGTTTTCAGCAGCTGTCTTCGTCCTTTAAGGAAGAACGTTGCGGTAAACTCCACTCCCCCTCTATGCAGCCAAAAGAGCAGAATCGCAAGGTGCATTGCAACATAAAGGAGCAGAATGACTGCGTTTCCATGCCCCACTTGCAAGAAGCTGGCACCACGTGCGAAAACCTCTGGTGCCTCCATCGGTAAGACCTTTGGAATACAGCAGGTATCATAATATTTATGCCACCCCTTCCAGAAATCAATGGTGCCGCGGATACAATGCCACCCCATCCGAAGCGCTTGGACATTGTGTTTCAGCTTCGGCAAATCCCTCTCGGCGACTTTCGCTAAATATTCTTCCCAATCGTCAGGCGACGCATGTGAAGCGTAAAGCTCTGGGAATTCCTCACGAATCAAGCGCGGTGTGGACTTTTTATATTGGCTCTTCGCAATCTTCAATGACTGTTCGCGTTGCCCCCATGCTTTACAGGAAATTTTAAGCTCGAACCATTCCTGCGCTTCGAAATCGGAAATCCAAAGTTCAACGAGGTCATCAATTCGAAGCTTCCCATCCACAAGAGGACCAACATCTTCGCCATTACGTACGCACATCACGCCATCTTCGGTTTCTCGGAAATGTGAGCCGGAAAGGCCGTTCGATGAGGGGATGAGCCTTGGCAGCTCAACCCCCCACGTCCCGTCAGGCTGAATCACTGCACGTTGCACTTTCACGGGAATGACATTCGCTTGCACGTGAGGGAGGCGATGTATTTCCACTTCAGGCTGCGACGAAATCTGGATAAAGCGCGGGGAGCCTTCTTCCTTTGGCAAGATTCCCATTTTTGGAGTGCCTCTTTTCAGCATCCGATCGCCCCGCTTTCAGAATGAGACGCAGGCCCGCTCTCCAAGGATGCAGCCTTCTTCTTCGATGTCGTCCCGTCTTTCTTTTTTTGCGAGGGACGGCGCTTCTTTTCCTTTTTGATGAAAGTCGTTTCCGAGTCGAAATCCAGTAGCCGATCATACATCGCTACACGTTCTCGCCACTCAGCATAATGTGTCGGTGGACAAAAACCACATTTGGCCACGTAATCGAGGAGCTCGCGAATCGATTTCAAATCATCGACAACGCTTTCCGGCACCGCCACAATAGAGCCGCGGATTTCGAGCCGCAGACGAATGGCTTTGCTCAGCGAGCACCCAACCATCCGCGCTATCTCTCGATAATCCATCACCATGGTACGAGGCAAGGTGATTGTTACCCGCTTCGTCCACTCTTTCCTTGTCTTCATAAGACATTTCCTCCTTTGCTGGGCACCGGCCGGATGCCGCAGCATAATATTGGGGGATCCCTGTAATCATAACGATACCAAAATTCAGAGTAGGAGTAAAACCATGCAGGACAAGGGATGTAGCGATTTTTATGCATTGGATTTGATAGAAAAAGCGATATATAAAAATCATTGTAAAGACAAGGATTTCTTTTTTCATATCCGTATAATATAAGATTATTTGTAGATTGAAATTCCGATTCATAATATCTCCTTTTATGCAAATATATCAATTTTTATGGTATTCTTACGACATTGCATTTTGATAGAAAAAACGATATATTTATACTGGTAACCATTTATCTCCACTTTTTTCTCACTTTTTAATCCATACTAAATCCATGTGAATAAAGGAGCTACTATGAGCCTCTTCGGAATCGATGCATTCAATTATCTAAACCCGTCTACTGACATCTTGTTCTCCAAAAAGCAACATGAGTTTCATCAAACATGTATGTTTGCACTTGGAGAGATATTGCAGCAATTTCCCCTTTGCATACAGAATATATGGTCATCAAAGCAGTCGCGCAGATACAGCGTTCGGCTATTGCCGGCGGTTTATGAAGATGCTAGAGCGTTAATTCAAAAATGCGAAGGATTGTCAGATTTAGCGTCTCAATGTGTCAAAATATGTTCATCCTATCGCTTTCCCAAATTGGGCAAACCAGTATTTTCAGAACCAGAGGCCGTGTTTGCTTTTTACCCAAGCAAGCTTGGATTCGATCATCACACACAACATTACTTAATATTGCAAGCGTTATATTATAAAGCACGCGTCAGTGCCAAAGCACCATATTCGATTCCTAAAATCATCCAAAAATTGTATAAAATCAATCGAATATCATCTCAAGAAATAGGCCGAAATTATAGTTCCTTAAAATATAAAGCCAAAACCAACAATACGGATGATAATTTTTCTTTCGCCAAAAGTCTTTTTTGCAAAACACTTTTGGCTGACATCCCAAAACCGAAAAATATATATGAGTTCATTCTCTCGGCGGGACTCCTTTCTACTCTTCCGAATCATAATCCATTTTTGCAGTTAGCGAATTCGTCGGAATCCCTTGTAGAAGATAATTCAGAATCTCTTATAGAAGATAATTTGGAATCTCTTATAGGTGATAACTCGAAAGCTCAAATGGAAGATAATTATATTGGAATCAATATTGATTCCGGATTACCAAAAGATTTTAATCACAAACTTTTTTTCAAACGTTTTTTCTTGAAATCACTTTATTTTGCTGAGCAAGATGTTGAGTTCAAAAGTTTATCAAGTTATATTGTAGAACGCATAAGCAATGCCAACTTGATCAATTACTTGTTTCACTTAATCAGAAAAGAGAACCAAAGAAAGGAAGCACAGAAATACAAAATTGGTAATATTTTTATAAGCAATCAATCATCTATAGCGAATATTATATATCCTATTGCAAATCATCCTTTACCCTTTTTTCGTCTAAGGCTATTGAATTACATTTATGAATCGGATGCTAAAGATTTTGATATTGTGGATAAAAACTTTGATAACATTCGAGCATCTATACTTCATCATACTTATTTCTATTTGCCATTCGTCAGTCGCCTTTTTTCTCTGTTTTTGCGTATAAAGCTTAAAGATAATCCAAAATTCTTAACA
>DMKZ01000118.1 GCA_003454065.1 Spirochaetaceae bacterium | reverse complement strand
GCAAGAAGATGGGCAAGACCGAAAAAGGAACGCTCTGGGTTGTCGGCGACAAGACGCCTGCCTTCGATTTCTATCAATATTTCTACAACATAGAGGATGAAAGCGTCGAAATGCTGCTGCGCCTGTTTACCGAAATCGATTTGAAGGAGATCAGGGAGCTGTGTTCTTCGGATATCTTGAAGGCGAAACGGAGGATGGCGCTTGAGATCACGGCTTTGGTGCATGGCATGGAAGAGGCCAAGAGGACGGAACAGACCGCTATTTCGCTTTTTTCCGACAAGTCCAAATCCGCCGATGCTCCGTCTTGCAGCGTCATCGTTCCCGAAGGCGATCTTCTTCTCGTGGATTTGATGGCCGATATAAAGTTCGTTCCTTCCAAGTCCGAAGCCAGAAGGCTCATTCAGCAAGGCGCGGTGAGCGTGGATGATGCCAAGGTCGATTCAATAAATTTCGCTTTCGCCCATTCGGAAATGAAAAAGAAGGGAAGCGTTCTGATCAAGCGCGGCAAGAAGAATTTCATAAAAGTGGATTTCACTTAAGCGGTTTGTCGTATGGAAGTGAAGGATAACGGCTTGGTCGAGGATAAGGATGCTGTTCGCAAGGCGAAGAAACTCAAATTCGTAGAGCTGCATGAGGATGTCGTGCTGAACGGCATCTGCATCCCCGCATACACCAGATTGCCTATTATGACCGATAGCGAGATGGTCAAGGGGAGCATGGAGATTGATAAGAACGCCATAATCCTCGGTTTGGCAGAAGCGGTTCGAACGAATGTCGAAAACGAGGACATAGCGTTTTTCAAGAGAATACTTCTTAATGACAGGACTTTGGTCGAACGTCTCATGAAGCAGGTGTCGTCGATAGGCAAGGACAGTTCCATCGATGACATAAAGCGCAATTATCATGCCATACAGCTTCTCAGATGCTTGCAGGAGACCGAGCTTTCATTTGTCAATCAGGCGCTGGCGCTTATCAATATGATTCACGACGAGATAGACGACGAGGCTGCGCTTGAGGATATGGAGGACGAGCTTTTCGAGCTTTTGAAGGCGGGGCTTGAGCTTTATCCGAAATCCTATTCGCTGCTTTTCCACATGGCGGATTATCATAAGAACATGGGCAATTTCGAACTTGCCGAGAAATATGCCGACAAACTGAATGAAAACGGCTATGATGACGATGAAGTCGCGAAGCTGAAAGAGGACATAAGGTATTATTCGGAAAAGAACGAGAGGATTCTCTACATATATGACCTGGTGAATCTCAATCGGATTGACGATGCGATAAGAAGCACCAACGAATTTCTGAGCACGGAAAAGGATGATTGGCATGCCAATTTTCTTCTCGGATGGGCGTATAGGCTGAAGGAAGATTACGAAAACGCCGAAAAATGCCTTTTGCAGAGCGTAGCCAAAGGCGGCGGCGATTTCGCAGAGAACTTCAATGAGCTTTCGCTTGCCGCATGGAATCTGGGCAAAAAGGAGCTTGCGATCAAATACAGCGAGATGGCGGCGGATTTGGATGAGAAATCGGTTGCTTATGCCTGCAATACTGCGATGATGTGCCTTGAAACCAAGGACTACGAGAACGCTTACAGATATTTGTGCGATACGTGGAAGCTTGACAGTAATGATGAGGTTCTCAAGGAGCTCATAGGAAGATACGAGAAAGAGACGGGAAGCGATTTCGCTTATCCCAAGCCGCTGAAGGAGATTGAAAGGCAGGGCGAGAATTGCTGCCATCACGAGAAGCGCCATGATTGATTACAAATACGAAAAAGGCAGGAACATAGGTGAGGCGTTCGGAAAGCTGTTCGAGATCCTGAGTCTTCTGAGGTCGCCCGAAGGTTGTCCGTGGGACAGGAAGGAAACCCCTGAGAGCGCCATAGCCAATTTGAAGTCGGAGCTTTTCGAAGCGCTTGATGAGGTTGTCAGGGGCGATGCGGACGGAATAGTCGAGGAAACGGGTGACATTCTTCTCAATGCCGTCATGCTCATGGTCATATTGAAGGATGTCAAGGGAATCGACCCTGAAAGAATAGTGGATGCGACTTGCAAGAAGCTCGTTTCCAGACACCCTCACGTGTTCACTAAGAGCGTGAAGGCTGCAAACAGCGATGATGCGCTGCAGGTTTGGAATTCTGTCAAGAAAACGGAAGGCAAGGTTGCTGACAAAGATGATTTCTTCTCTAGAATACCTAAATCATGCGGAACTTACGAAAGGGCTGGGGAGGTTTTGGACAAGGCCATAGGCGCTGGGTTCACATGGGAGAAGACGCAGGATGTTCTGGACCAGGCGGCTTCGGAAATCGAGGAAGTCCGACAGGAGATCGTCAGGCAGCCTTTCGATGATAACCTCATGGATATGGAAATAGGCGATATGATCTTCTCGGCTCTTGCAGTGGCGCGATATGTCCGCAAGGATCCGGAGACGTGCTTGCGCAAGTCCTTGGCGAAATTCGAAAAACGCTTCAACAAGATGCGCGCCGAAGCGGACAAGGACGGAATCAGAATCGAAAAGGGGAGCAAGTTTCCGTTGGATGTACTTGACAGATATTGGCGAGATGCCAAAAGGCTGGTCGATGAAGAGGCCGCAGCGGGATCCTAATGCTTAAAGCTTCCGAGTTGCATTACAGACGGGACAGGCGGGGTGCAAGTCCGGCAGGAAAAGAAAGGCTTTCTGTTTTCAGGCCGGAGCAGGAGGAGGTTTTCCGAATCCTCTCGCTTCCTTTTTTCAACAGGTATTCCGATAAGACGCAAGTGTATTTCCTCATGGAGAACGACGACATAACCCACAGGGGGCATCATGTTTATAAGGTGTCGTTTCTTTCCAGACTCATCGCCGCAGCTTTGAATCTCAACGAGACGCTTTGCGAGTCCATATCCCTTGCGCATGACATAGGCCATCCTCCGTTCGCTCATTCGGGCGAGCGCTTTTTGGATAGGATAATGACCGGCAAGGCTGGAATCCATTTCAACCATGCGCTTCAGAGCATCAGGGTCGTTGAGAAAATCTTTCCGCTCGGCTTGTCTTTGGAAACGCTTTGCGGAATCGCTTGCCATTCCGGCTTCCTGTTTGATGAAAAGGGGAGGATAGAAAACGCTTCGTTCGAGCATAATCTTGATAGCTTCGATGGCTTCGACAATTTCATTTCGCAATGCTATGAGGAAGGGCCGAAACTCATCAAGTCGGCTATCGCTCCTTCATTCGAAGGGCGCGTGGTTCGAATATGCGACATAATATCCTATATTTTCCGCGACAGGGAGGATGCGCTGCTCATAGGGTATGACTTCAAATTCGACAATGAAGAGAAAAGTCTGGATGGAGAACGCAAGTTCGTGCAGGATGTGATAAGGCAATCGCAAAGCAAGGGTTGCGTATGCATGAGCCGCAAAGCCATTGAAACGCTTCAAGTCCTGAGAAAGGAAAACTCCGAACTCATATATTCCTCCTCAGACTTCAACAACATAGAGCAAAGCGTGATATACCCTTTGTTCGAGAATCTTTTCATGAGGTTCTTGGACGATTTGAGGAAGGAAGACAGGTCGTCCGTGATTTTCAAGCATCATATCGATTACATAGAAGGATTCAGGAAAAACAGTCCGGCTTGCCGGCCGAACGGGCCTTATTACAGGATAGACAGCGAAGCGGACTATTTTCTCATCGCCTCCGATTTCCTTTCGAGCATGAGCGATGATTATTTCATTTCGATTTGCAGGCTGTATTTTCCCAACATAGCGAAAAAACTCGCCCTCACCGGATATTTCGAAGGCTTCAACCCGAACAAGCGGCGCAAGACCACGGCAATTCTAACTCCCCCTTTATTCGATATTTGACAAATCTTTGCCATTCGGTTTACAATCTAACAAAATAATCTTTTGAAAAAAAGGAGTTTTTTCATGAAAAGGAAAATTGCTATTATCGCAATGGTGGCGTTCGTGTCCGTTTCATCACTGTTCGCCGCCAGCAGTTTCGGTGGTAAGGCCAGGCTGAGACTTGGTGTCAAGAAAGACACTAACAACGATAACTTCAGATATGGTATGGAAGATGCCAGCGATGCCAACTTCAATTTCGAACTTCTTGAGAACACCAAGAACATCGCAGGCAAGGGTTCCACTTACGCTGAAATCAGCGCGATTGCTAAGATAAGATTTAAGAGGGTGACCGATTCTCTCACTTTCAACTGGAATGACATTTCCCTGACCGATAGGCTTCAGTACATGATCGGCTTGAATTACGCCAACTTGGTGTTCGATGCCGAGAAGAACTTCAAGCTCGGTATTTCCGGAATATCGCCTGTTCAGAGATATGCGCAAGGATGGGAAGTCGAACTTGATAACGGCAACACCATCGGCACGACCCCGTTTATGACGTTCAATACCGCTTTCAAGAGCGATAACGACTATTACCAGAACTACGTAAGGGCTCACGGCGGCTGGCTGCCTGCGATGACGCTTACTTATGGCAAGGCTGCTTTGTCTTTGGGTCTTGCCGGCGGATATGGACCTGGAAGCAAGGATGACCCGAGCTACCTCGTTCTGCTTCAGGGCAACGACATGGTTGTTTCGGACGGCACGAAGCTTTCCGGAAACATCGGTATATTCCGCAACAACGCTCTCATAGTTCCTGGGGTGACAGTGACAGAGGATGGACCGCAGCACCAGACTTCGGATCAGACGCATTTGCTCTATGGTGCTAAGCTTGATTACAAGAAAGACGATGTGGCTCTTAAGATCGGTGCGACTGGTAACGCCAAGATCGCTTCCGGCGATGATCTGCCTTTCACCGATGTCGATGAGGCGAACGCAATCGAAGCGTCTTTGAACTTCGCTTATACGGGCGATATCAAAGCCTCCATCGATGCTTGGTTCCTTGATAACCAGGCTCTTTGGGCTGATGATGATGAGCCGGATTGGGTCACTTATGAGAACACTGCCGATCTCGGTTATGTCTATCGAAGGGCAGATGGTTCTTTCCTCGGAAAGGAGCAGCGCAGGGGCGTGAACAACGTCACTCTTCACAAGGCTCTTTCCGTGAGGGCTAATGTCCAGCCGATCGACATGCTCGGAATAACCCTCAGGGGTCAGGACCTCCTCAACCAGTGCATAATCGGCTTGGATGCTCCCATCAAGGTTTCCGATGATCTCACGATTACACCGACTTTCGAGTACACCGTGGATACTGAGAAGACCTATGCTGACGGTTCTTGGTCGAACAACGGCGAGGCTAACCCGATCATCGAAGGTCAGGTCGCTTGCAACTACAAGCAGCCGATGTACACCATCTACGGATATATCAGAGCTGGTTCCGAACTCCATGCTGATAGGTTCCAGAAGGACGGCAAGGCCGGTTCGAATTCTCTTTGGATCAAGCCATACCTCAACATCCAGACCAGAAATCTGATTGATGGCGCCAGGCTTACCTTCCAGTGGAGCCATGGAACGTTCAACACCGATGGCGAGTTGGACGGATGGGTTCCCAGCGACAAGTACCATGCAGGTTCGGGTATCGGAAGGATTTATGTCGAAGCAAGAATCGACTTCAAATAATAAGAATTGACTCGATAACAATTTCGGGCTCCTGGGTCGTTAGGCTTCAGGAGCCTTTTTTTATTGGAGGTTTTCCTGAAGGGCGCTTCTAAAAATCCCAGAGTCCAAACCTGCCAGATGT
>DMKZ01000065.1 GCA_003454065.1 Spirochaetaceae bacterium | reverse complement strand
TCTCGTATATTGCGGAAAAATACGGCAAGGATACCATAAATGCTTTTCATTCGTGGAAGGAGAGCGGTTCCGATCTGGAAGAGTATCTTAGGCTTAACGTAGCAGATAGAACGCAAATCGCAGCTGGCGCCATGAGCATGCCGCAGGAAATGAAGGAGGAAATGGAAATAGCTCGTTCGGAATATCTCGGCGATATCAACCGCATCACCAGTTCCATCCTGAAAGGCAAGTCCTTCAAGGACGAATATGTCGATTTCCTGTGCCAATGCATGTCTTCGATTTCCGATGATGTCGCCATAAAAGGCTCGATGAAGAAAGGTTTCATCTGTCCTGGCGATTGGGGCTTCACCCAGGATATGCTGGATTATGCTATCAAGAATGAATTGAGGCAGAACGGCGAAGGGAAAATGGAAAACGTGGAAAGCAACAGGTTCGTCATTTCCGATGCCGCCGAAGGCAAAAGCGTTTCCGATCTTCCGGAGCTTTCTTTCGTGGTTCACAAATGGACTCAGATTCCAGACAGCATATGCTTGACAGGAAACAATATCAAGTGCTTTGCAATCTGGTTTTAAAGGGCGCTTCTAGAAACCTCCGAGAGCTTTTATCGGTGTTTTCAAAAAATCGGCGACAGGAATTTCAATGAAGTATTGAAAGCCTTTGTCAGCAGATTATCTTTTTTACAGACTATTTTTTCCGAGCGTTCGATGATTTTGTCGAACGCATCGGAAATGTCTTTTATTTCCGGCGTATCGTAGAGCAGTATTCCGTTTTCGAAATTCAGGAAGAACGATCTATAGTCAATGTTTACGGATCCTACCGATGCGCATCTGTCATCGCTCAGCACTAGTTTGGAATGAATGAATCCTTCTTTGAATCTATACACTTCTATGCCGTTTGAAATCAATTTGCTGAAATGGCTTTTCGTAATGCTGTATGTCACTTTCTTATCGGGGACTCCGGGGACTATCGCTTTTATGTCGAGACCCGATTTTGCGCAGAATATCATTTTTTCCATTATATCGTCATCAAGCACCATGTACGGCGTCGTGAAATAAAACGACTTAGCGCTTTGCATAAGCAGCGATAGGAAAACATTTTTCGAAACGCTTTCGTTGTCGAACGGCGATGACGCATAAATCTGATAGATGCCGTAATTCGCAGGCTCGGAAAGCGGAAGCTCATCCGATTCTTCATCTGCCGCATTCGTTTTTTGGGTATTGTTCCTGCCGTTGGAGAAATTCCAATCCTGTCTGAATAGCCTTTCGGCGTCTGTTACGGCGCGGCCGGAGAATCTGAATATGGAATCGAACCATGAGCCGAGCTTCTTATTCGAGACATTTCTGTATTCGTCGGCAAGATTCACTCCGCCGAAATAGGCGATTTTCCCGTCGATTATGATTTGCTTGCGGTGATTCCTGTAATTGAGCTCCTGATTAACATGCAGGCTCACTTTGTTGAAGCGCCTGACGCATATTCCGGCATTTGTCAGATCGCGGACCGTCTTGCGCTTTATCTTGCCGAAACTGCCGAAATCGTCATATAGGATTCGAATCGCTGCTCCGTTCGCTTTCCTTTCCTTCAGGACGGATATTATCTCTTCAAGCAGCTCGCCATCGCTTATTATGAAGAATTCGAGATGAATGCTTTTCGTCGCTCTTTTCAAGGAATCGATTATGTCTTCCCATCCTTCCTCTTTCGAATAGAAGAATTTGGCGTTGGTTTCCGAAAAAACGTTGAATGACAACTCGTTGGAAATGTAATTCGCTATCTTGGAATAGGGTAGCCCATCGCTTGCCATTGTCGCTCTGATCATTTTGGATTCCTCGTTTTCCGATTGATTCAAAAGCGATTCGTACTTTTTCCTAAGCCTATGCGTTTTCTGGAATTTCGCAGGTATCGGCTTTTCCTTTGCGAAAAATAGGTATATGATTCCGCCGAAGGATGGGGATAGTATCATAATCAATATCCAATTCGCCCTGTAAGCCTGTTCGATCCTATAATTGAAAAGCACGAAGAGAAAGCAAAGGATGGTTATGAGCCTTAGGACATTAAGCAGCGCATCGAACCAATACAGCTTCCCATAGAATCTTCCATTAAGATACAGAATCAAGTTTACGGTAATGGCGATTTCAATCAGGTAGATGGCTACCAAACGTGAAATAGGGAGGAAAAGCGCTTTGAAAATTTTTTTCATATTCCGAACATTTTATTATTTTTCGGGCTTTTTTCAAAATCGGCTTATGAGGGTATTCAAGTGTTTTTTGCATTTTAGCAAGCATTGGTATATATTTATACGAAAACCACAGACGATAGAATGGCATTATGAAAAAGGATAGCGTAAGATTTGAAGATATGGTGATGGCCTGCATTCGCAATAATGCCTTGTGCAATTCGAGCGATGCCGCCGGATGCCGCAATGGCGAGAAGTGCGAAAAAGTAACCGTATCGATGGATATCGGAATGAGAATCTACAGGGATACTCTGGCTTTTCTCTTCGAAGTCGCCGCCAATAATGTCTTCAAGTTCAAAAGAAACCTCAAGATAACGAGTTCGATAGGCGACGGATATTATTTCGTGTTCAAGGAAAAGGTCGCTCCGGAACAGGCGGATATCGAAAGGATCGAGGCGGAAATGCGCAGGCTCGTTGCAAAGGCCGAGAAAATAAAAAAAACGGATGTCGAGCTCGATCAAGCCGTGCGGATGCTCAAATCATGCGGAATGGATTGGTCTGCGGACTTGGCCGTATCGATCGGAAGCCCTGTCATAACTATGCTCGAATGCTGCAGCACCCGTACGCTTTCCGTGACGTTCATCGCCGATTCCTTTGAGAACATCCGTCTTTTCGAATTGCGCAAATACCATGACGGCTTCCTGCTGAGATTTCCAAGAAGAGGTACGGGGAGAATCGGAGACGATTGGAAGGACAGCGTGATGCTCTATAAGACCATCACGGATGATGTTCGCGACAGCGACGTGCTTTCGATAGATTCCATCGGGCAGCTTAATAGCATCGTATCGGAAAACGGTTTGGGCGAATACATTGAAGTGAGCGAAAATCATCAAAGGCGCAGAATAATCGAAATCGCTGATCAGATAAATGCGAGAGGAAAAGTGAAGGCGGTCTTCGTCGCTGGCCCGTCATCCTCCAATAAGACCACTTTTGCAAACAGGCTGTGCTTGGAGCTGAAAGTGCTTGGGTATCAACCGATGCAGATATCCCTTGATGATTACTATTTCACAAAAGACAAGGTCCCGAAGAACGAATTCGGAGATCCTGATGTGGAATGCCTTGATTCCATAGATATCGGTTTATTCAAAAAGAATTTGAAGGATCTCTATGAAGGGAAGGAGGTTTTTCTTCCGCATTTCGAATTCAATTACAATAAGATAGGACGCCGTTCGTTTTCCGAATTGCCGGTGCATTTGGGCAAGAACGACATTCTCGTCATAGAGGGGATACATGCGCTTAACAGCAAGCTGGTTGAAAGCATCGACAGCGATGCGGCGTTCAAAGTCTATATATCTCCGCTGGTTCAAGTCAATTTGGATGAATACGACAGGGTCAGGTCAACCGATTTGAGAATACTCAGGAGGCTGGTCCGCGATTTCAGAAAACGCGGGGCGAGTGCCCTTGAAACGCTATCGATGTGGCCTGCAGTGGAGAGGGGAGAGCGGAAATACATATTTCCTTTCCAGAATGACGCTGATGCTATGCTGAATTCCGCGCATTCGTATGAGATCGGAGT
>DMKZ01000100.1 GCA_003454065.1 Spirochaetaceae bacterium | reverse complement strand
GCATCTATCCGATGTACGATTTCGCCCACTCCATAGAGGACGGCATGGAGGGCATAACCCATAGTCTATGCACGCTTGAATTCGAAGATCATCGTCCGATGTACGATTGGGTGTGCGACAATGACACCGTCGTCCATAAGCCGCGTCAGATAGAATTCGCCAGGCTGAATGTCAATTATCTGGTGATGAGCAAGAGAAAACTTCTTTTTTTGGTGGAAAACGGATATGTTGACGGATGGGATGACCCTAGGCTTCCGACGGTAGCGGGGCTTAGAAGAAGAGGATATACGCCGTCTGCATTGAGGGAGTTCGCGCAAAAGGTGGGCATCACCAAGGTCGAAAGCATAATCGACTATTCGCTTCTGGAATTCACTCTGCGTGAGGAGTTGAATAGGACGGCGCAGCGGCTTTTCGCCGTAACCGATCCGATTCTAGTTGAAATAGATAACTATCCTGAAGGCAGAAGCGAGATTCTCATGGTGGAGAACAATCCTGAGAATCCAAGCGCAGGCAAGCGGAAAGTCGCATTCTCCAAGCGCCTGTTCATAGAGAGGGAGGATTTCAGCGAAGATCCGCCGAAAGGGTATTTCAGGCTTTCCATAGGTCAGGAGGTTCGTTTGAAAGGCGCTTATTACATCAAGGCCACAAGCGTCGAAAGGAATCCGGACGGTTCGATCGCGAAGATTCACGCCGTCTATGATCCGGTGTCCAAGGGCGGCGAAACCGCTGATGGCAGGAAGGTCAAAGGAACGATTCATTATCTGTGCGCGGATAACGCCACAGCGGCGGAATTCAGATTGTACGACAAGCTTTTCAATGTCCAAGACCCTGGGTCCAGGACGGGAAATTATCTTGATGACATTAATCCGGACAGCTTGCATGTGAGGCATGGCTTCGTGGAACGCTGCGCCGTATCGTTCCCATCGGATGCCAACTTTCAATTCGTCAGAAACGGATATTTCATTCGTGACAGGAAGACGCCGAGAGGAAAAGACGGAGCGCTGGTTTTCAATAGGACGGCAACGCTCAAGGATACTTGGGCTAAGATATCCGGAAAAAACGACAAGTCGAAGTGAGGTGCGAATGAACAACGTTGTGATGAAGAAGAGCGAGATAGACGGCTATTTGAACAAGTCCGATTTGAAATTTCTCGCCGATCTCGAGGATGCGTATCGCAAGAGCATAGTCGCTTCCGAGATGATGGAAAGGGCTGATTCCGATGAGCAAAGTAGCGAGGCGGGGAGACTTCTTACGGATAATTCGAAAGTAGTCGGGGACATGCTTGAGTCCTTCGTCAAAACCGTAGGTAACATTCACGTGTATTCGTTTGAAACCCCTTCTTCCGAACACCCCGTAGCTTCACGCATCATATCCAAGTTGAGAAACATAGATACGAAAAAAGGCGAGTTCACATATTACATACAGCGCGCGTACGAATTGATGTTCGCATACATCTTCTGCCGGAAGGGTCTCGAACGGAAGCGCTCGATAATATGCAGGACGCCGGTAGATAATCCATGCGCCCAGTATGCTTGCCACCGCATAATAGATATTGACGACAAGATAGGCAACAGCGTGGTTTGCGTGATGCTTAGAGGCGCACTTCTTCCATCCATGATAATAAGCAAGGAAATAGAGGAATACAGCAGTTCCGGCTATGTTACGCCCTTCGCTCTCTTCAGGATAAAAAGAAACGATGACAAATCCGAAAAGGATATGGAATACATTATGGACTTGGACAGATCGTTCTTCTACAAGGACGAGCTGGAAGGCAAGGATCTCATATTCGCCGACCCGATGAATGCTACGGGCGGATCCCTGATAACGATACTCAGGTTTCTCGAGCGCAACAGCATAAGAATCAAGAGCGTGAAGTTCATCAACATCATATCCGCTTTGAAAGGGTGCATGAATATCGCGCGTTTCAAATGCCCTTTCCCGATAGATATATATACGTTATGGCTCGACCCTGTTTTGAACCCTAAAGCATATATTCTTCCAGGGCTTGGCGATGCTGGGGATAGGATAAACGGAATGGACACCGTTCTCAAATCCAGGAACATCATGCAGCTGATTGCCGATTACGGTAGCGAGATGGCCAATTTGTATCGCGATCAGGTAAGGGAAATCGAGAGGGTCGTGCTTGAGAAACGTTAATGTCATGAGGTTGCTGATAAGGGCGCTCGCATTTTCTCAGGCATTGCTTGCTCTTGTGGCATGCGGTGCCGTTTCATGCACATCGGCATCTGTCATCGAAAGGACGAAGACGGATGCGTCGATTGCGGTGGAGCTTGCGGAGTTGTACGGAAGCAACGGGGACAAGGAAGGCGAATTGAACACTTTGCTATCGTTTGTCGAGCAATATTCCATCACCACCGATCCGCAGGTGGCTTATAATCTTGCTCTCCGCTACTATGAAGACGGCGACTATCGGCGCGCTGTCGATGTCTGCATGGCGAATCGAGACATATATAGGGCTCATGTCCGTTTTAACAGGCTGGCTTGCAGCTGCTATATCGCGATGGGCGATTTTGAAAATGCGCTTAGGCTTTACGATGACATACTGCATTCCGGCGACAAGCCGACCGAAGAGGATATCCTTCGGGTATGCAGGATGATGGACGAGCATGGTGATCCGTCCGATAAGAAGCGCGTGATAGACATAGCCATGGATGAAGGGCTTTTTTCCAAGAAGATTCTCGAAATAGCGGCGGATATGGACAAAGGCGAGGACGAATACGACATGCTGCTGAGATATGCGAAATAGAAGCGCTTTCGAAGATCGCACGGAAAACGGCGATATATCTGAAGCAAGCAACGCCACGAATGGCAAATCCGACACCATATCGAAAGATAAGGTTTTTCTGGATTTGTTCTTGGCGTTCTTGAAAATCGGCGCAACCACATTTGGCGGCGGCATGGGCATGCTGATAAATCTGCAAAGGGAAATCGTAGATAGGAGAAAATGGCTTTCCTATGACGAGCTTCTCGATTACGTTGCCATAGCGCAATGCACTCCCGGAATCATAATGGTCAATACGGCGACGCTTCTAGGGGCGAAAAAAGGCGGTTTTGTCGGCTCTTTGGTAGCAACGGTAGCTGTCGTCCTGCCGTCTTTGGTGATCATAACCGCCTTGGCATCTTTGATCGGAGCGGTGGCGGCAATCAGACCCCATATATCGAAATTCATGATAGGCATGAGGATAGCGGTTTGCGCAATCGGAGTCAGAACAATGTTCAGGCTGACCAAAAGCTATATCAATAGCATCAAGTCATTTTTGCTTTTTGTCGCGTTTTTCATCATAGGCTTCTCTCCGATTTTCTTTAAGAACGAAATGAGCGGGAATTCGTTCTTGTCGTTTATTTCTTCGAATGCATCTTCCGTGCTTGTCGTATTGGGAATCCTTATGGGCATTTTGCTGTGGAAGTCCGCCAAGGCATCGCAAGATGTGAAAGAATGCGATGGCAGTGAATCCGAAGCTATCGAAAAAGGTGCGGATGGCGGATCGGATGCCGTTGAACCAATCGCCGACGGCAGGAAGCTGTCCGGAGCGGGCATGGCCGAAGATAGGGAGGCCGACGAATGAGCCTTGCTTTGACGCTTTTCATCGAATATTTCAGAATCGGCCTTTTCGCCTTTGGCGGCGGCATGGCGACGATTCCTTTCCTTTTGGAGCTGACCGTAAAATATCCGGCATGGTTCACGGTTCGCGAAGTCGCCGACATGCTGGCCATAAGCGAGGGAACGCCGGGCCCCATAGGAATCAACATGTCAACGTATTGCGGCTATAAGGTGATGGGTATTCCGGGTTCGCTGATATCGACATTCTCTTTGGTCCTGCCGGCGTTCATCGTCCTTTTCATAGTCAGCAAATACATGAGATTCAAGGAGAACAGGATTGTCAAGAGCGCGCTGACAGGTTTGAAGGTCGCAGTGGTGGTCCTCATAATGCTTGCCTTCTACAATTTGTTTTCATTGACATTCTATCATGCCGGTGCCAGCAATGTTCTTGGCTTCGCCGGAAGCATAATTGATTTGCGCGAGGTTGCTCTGTTCGCACTCTGCTTTGCCGCATCGGGCTTTTTCAAGAAAATCAATCCTGTGGTGTTCGTTCTGCTTTGCGGCGCTGTGACTTGTGTTTTGTTCTAAAGGCGGACTGTAGCGGGGCGTCCGATAGTATAATGCGCTGTTCGGATCTCGGTGCAAGCCGCAAGTCCTGCGGATTCC
>DMKZ01000169.1 GCA_003454065.1 Spirochaetaceae bacterium | reverse complement strand
GGCGGCGGCAGGCGCGGATTTTTCCTTGAGCGGGTCGCGTTCTGCGATTCCGGTGTATTCGCTCGATTTCAAGCTGATGCATCATCGGAATGTCTGCAGAAACATATTGGTCGGACTTGATGCATCCCTCTATGCGAACAGATTCTCGCCGGCTGTCAGAAGCAACTATGCCAAATACTCTTATTTCAACGATTTTTTCATTCCTTTGCGGCAGATAAGCGAGTCTTACGGCATCGCATTGTCAGCATCTTATGTGATAGAGCAGGTATTTTTGGCTGATATGGTGCTGACGCTGAATCTGGCATGGCAGCAGAGCGATGATGCGAGCGATGAGTTCGAGTATGGTGTGGAATACGAAAGCAAGGATGAGGTTCTCGGCGGACTCTTCTCATCCTTGTCCAGAAGGAGCCTGACTTTGGACTTTCAAGTCGGATTTGATACGACGATCGTAAGCATCATCATCGGCGCGGGCGTGGATTTCCTTTCAGGCGAATGGAGATTGTACTTTCGTCTATGATGGATTTAAGCGCACTTAATGAACAGCAGAAGGAAGCGGTGCTATCCGATTCCAAAAGGATTCTGGTTTTAGCCGGCGCGGGATCTGGCAAGACGCATACCGTGATATCCCGAATCATTCGCCTCGTCAACGATTGTGGGGTAGATCCCGGCAGCATTCTCGCCCTCACTTTTTCAAACAAAGCCGCTAACGGGATGAAGGAAAGGATTTTGGCAGGGCTGGATGTCGATGGCGACAGGATTTTCGCAAAGACGTTTCATAAGCTCGGTTCCTATATTCTCAGGCTATACGGCGGCTTGCTCGGGATTGACGGATTCAACATATATACGGATGACGACAGCGCGGATCTTCTGAAGACATGCTATCCGGATATGCTGAAGAAGGATCTGAAGGTGATCGCTTCTTCGATTCTCGATGCGAAGGATCGCGGCTATTCCAGCGAGAACTATATGGAATGGGAGGATGCCAAGGAGGATTATGCCGGATACTTCAGGAAGTATGAGGAAGCCCTTTCGAGGACCGGATGCGTCGATTTCCCGGATCTGATAAACTTGTCATGCAGGATGTTGGAGGAAAACGAACAGATAAGAGACGAATTGCGAAGCAGGTGGAAGTTCGTATTCGTAGATGAGTATCAGGATACGAATAGGATGCAATTCAAGCTTCTCGAACAGCTGGTGGGCGGCGACAATCATTTGTGCGCGGTAGGAGACGACGATCAGAGCATTTACGCTTTTAGGGGTGCGGAGAACAAGCATATCCTTGATTTCCAATCGACATTCCCCGATGCTCATGTGGTTAAGCTCGAGCAGAACTACAGGTCCACGAAAAGGATACTTTCGCTTTCGAATTCGCTTATAAAGGAGAATGAGAAGCGCAATGACAAGGTTCTGTGGACGCAAAACCCCGAAGGCGAGACGCCGAAGCTTCTGATTTATGCGGACAATCGCGAAGAGGAGAGGCTTACGGCAAGGATGGCGGCCGAGCTGATAGGTCAGGGAACCGTTTGCATAATCTATCGCAACAATGCGCAGTCATCGGGCTTCGAATCGGCTCTTCTGGAGAAAGGCGTGCCATGCTGCATATTCAAAGGCGACTCGTTCTTTTCTAAAGAAGAGATAAAAGACTGTCTGGCGTATTTTTCTTTGGCGCTCAACTCCAAGGACCTGTCGAACTTCCTGCGCATATTGTCCAAGCCGCCTAAGGGGATAGGCAAGAAGACGGCGGATGCTATGATGCTGGATCTGCTTTCCTGTGACGGCAGCGTCCTTGATGCGGCATTGGCTTTCGATGGTTTGAGGCCGAGCCAGAGGAACGAGCTCGAAAGGCTGAGCCGGTTGGTGGCTGAAGCTAACGCCGCATTGGCCGAGCATGATGCGGAGACATTTTGCAACAAGCTTATCATCGATTCCGGATTGCTGAAGATGTATGAGGACGATAATAAGACGTCCTTCGACTCGGATTTGCGCAAAAACGAGATTCTGGGCGAGGCGCCAAGGCAGAGCAATATCAGGACGTTTCTGCAGATGATCAAGGACAACGGCGGCATAAGGGACGCGTCGAGCTTCAGGGCGTATTTGGAAGGCATCAGCCTCGCATCGCAAACGGACGTTCCCAAGACAAACGGAGTGGTTTTGTCGAGCATGCATTCGGCCAAGGGACTCGAATTCGATACCTGTTTCGTCACAGGGCTTGAAAACGAAATAATACATTCATACAGAGGGAGCGATATAGAGGAGGAAAGGCGTCTTTTGTATGTTGCGATGACGCGTGCGAAAAAGCATCTCTATCTCAGCTACAGCGAGAATCGGTTCAGAAACGGAATGTATTCCAGCGCTACGCCTTCGAGATTCATAGACGATTTTGCAGATGGAAGGTACGAAGTCAAGAATGTGGGCGATGTGTACAGGAGCTATCGGAGCGGTCGAACGGCTTACGGACGATCATATAGCAGACAGGAGCGTCATTCGTCCCATTCGTCATCCGGATGGCATAAGGGAGTCGGGCAGTCCGGCGGTATGTCGCATGCAAGCGAGTCTGCTGCCAAGACCCGGCAGGAGCTGATCGGCAAAAGCCTTGTCATAAAGAGGAATTCCGCCGCCAAGAGCGATTTTTACGAGGTCGGAGAGGAAATCGAGAATACGAAAACCTCTCAAACTGGAAAAGTCACGGGAATACGCAGGCTTGGCGAGCATGTCGTCATAGAC
>DMKZ01000055.1 GCA_003454065.1 Spirochaetaceae bacterium | reverse complement strand
ACAGCAGGTTTTTAGAAGCGCCCTATAAGGGTGTAGCGGGACTTCAGAGCTATTTAAATCCGGTCGTCTGATTCCAAACAAGGCTATCCGCAGGTGCTCGCCATCGTACGCTATATTTTGTATTTTGGTGTCCGTTTAATTATAATACAATAGTTTAAGCTTAAATGCTGATCACTAAATCATACGCAACAGAATTAATTAGGATTTCGGAGTGCGGCATTAGCAAGGAGAATATTTTGGCATTTTCTAAAAAACGAGACAAAAAGATAAATTTTATAAATATCAGGAACAACTATGTCCTGCCGTTCCCCCACACGATATACTCCACGAACATTGATGACAAGGCAACGATCACACGCTTGAGGAAGTATGTCCTGAACGGTGAAAGCAGAATCGCCCTCAGGTTTGTTCGGCCTTCTTTCGTTGGCGAAAAGAAGGAGAAGGTCAAGTTCACGGTAAGCGCGAACAAGCTGAGATCAATAGTCCATGAGAAGTTCTTCAAAAACCTCTACCTCGCCAATATAATATCGGTGAAGCCGATAGGAAACAGGCTGTTGTGCCTATTCGACATCATCGACATATTCTATGTGGATCCCATGGGCTTTAATATCACCGAGGGCGAAAAGGACATAGAATATATTGAGAAGCTCGAAATAACGGAAGACAGCATCATAACGCACAGCAAAAGAAACGAATCGATCTTCAATGATTTGTCGGAAGACGAGAAAAACGACATCGGAAGGCTTTACGATACGGCGTTCGATCTTGCCTTGAGGCAGGGGATAAACTTCTACGATTCCGCATCCGAATCGCTCGCCGAGGAAAACACCGGCGTCCGAACATGCGAAAACTACCTGAATTTCCTGTATTTTTGCATACCGTTCCTGAGCTTGAACGAAGAGGATTACGAGAAATTCATAGAACCTGGCAGATTCAGGGAGAAATTCGAGTTCATCGTAATGCTGCTTTCCATGAGGCTGCATGCGAGAAAGCTTGAAGGCGACAACAACAAAAAGATCGATGACGAAATCCGCAATTACTCGAAAACGCTGGAAAACTGGAGAAGAACCGTAAAGAATCTTGAAACGCTGAATGTGGACATCTCCGAAAATGGCTTGGATTCGATAAATAAAGTCATGGAAAGGAACCAATCCGACCCCGATTCTCTCGATTCCGACAATCCCGGACAGCTTGTTCCGGAGAACATCAGCGAAGACGATGCCAGGCGGCTTTTCGAAAAGCTCACAGGTCAGGAGCTTCCGCCCAATGCCGAGTTCAGCCAGCCTCCGTTCCTGCCGGGAATAGGAATAAAGATACCGAGGAAGAAATCGCAAAAAGGCAAAAAGGATGCTACGTTCTTCGACAAATACATGGAGGAGCATGTCGGGAACAGCCGTGCGCAGAGATACGTTGACTTCGTGAATGCGCTCGATGCGTCAGACGAGATAAAAGAGGAAATCTGTTCCGAAATAATGAAAATCGAAACAAACCCAATGCAGCAAGGCGCAGACTACAATACGAGCATCGATTGGCTGGAAACAATCATAAAAATACCGTTCAACCAATACGCCTCCGAGGATTACGATCTCGAAACTGCCAAGAAGATAATAGACGAAAGTCATTACGGCATGAAGGATGTGAAGAAAAGGATATTCGAATTCCTATCCCTCAGGCAAATATCATCCGAAAAAGCAGGTGCGATAATATGCCTCGTCGGCCCTCCGGGAGTCGGAAAAACATCTATTGCCTCCAGCATAGCGCAGGCGTTGGGCAGGAAATACTTCAGATTCTCTGCAGGCGGCGTTCGCGATGAGGCCGAATTCATCGGACACAGAAGAACATATGTGGCGGCGCAGCCTGGAAAAATCATCCAAGGCCTTTCCTCGACGAAAACGATGAATCCCGTATTCCTTATAGACGAAGTCGATAAGCTGAGCACGAATACGCACTCGAGAAGCCAAGGGGACGTTTCAAGCACCCTCTTGAACATTCTCGATTCGGAGCAAAACAAGAACTTCACGGACTTGTATCTCAACTTCCCTCTCGACTTGAGCAAAGTCATATTCATATTGACAGCTAATGACATTTCGGAAATGCCCGCTCCGCTTTTGGACAGGATGGAAGTAATCGAAGTTCCAAGCTACACTTCGAACGAGAAAATACACATAGTCAAGGATTATCTTCTCAAGAAAATCGCCGAAAAGCTGAAAATCGAACACAAGGTGACATTCGGCAGGATAAAAGACGAGGACATCCGATACATAATCGAGTGCTACACGAAGGAAGCAGGCGTCAGAGGCATAAAAACAGAACTCGAAAAACTCATCAGAGGCCAGCTCGATGCGGACTATTCTCCGGATAAGGCCAAATACAAAATCGATTTCTCGAAAGAAAATGTCCGAAAGCGTCTCGGAACGGAAAAATACGATCCTGACGATCGACTTGCCGCAAGCATACCCGGAACAAGCATCGGCCTTGCATGGACAGCGCTTGGCGGATGCGCAATGAAAATAGAAGTCGTTGCGGTGCCGGAAGGGAAAGGCGAGCTCAAGATAACGGGTCAGCTCGGCGATGTGATGAAGGAAAGCGTGAACATAGCGTTCTCCTATTTGCATTCGATTGCCACAAACAACAAGTTCTTCACGAAGAACGATTTTCATCTGCATATCCCGGAAGGCGCAACGCCTAAGGACGGGCCCAGTGCCGGAATCACCATCCTGTGCGCTTTCTATTCGCTGTATTCGAGCATGCTCATCAAGAAGCAGCTGGCGATGACCGGAGAGCTCAATCTTTCCGGCGAGGTGCTGCCTATCGGTGGGCTCAAGGAAAAACTGTATGCCGCTAAGACCAATGGCATGAAGGACGTGCTGATACCTTTCAAGAACTTGAAGGATCTGAACGACATCGACGATGAAATCAAAACCGGATTGAATATAATTCCCGTCAAGACCGCCAAAGAGGTCCTGGAGAATTCGTTTAAAGTGGAGGGAGTGAATGTCAAGCTATTCGCAAGGCAGGCTTGAGAGCAAAATAATGCAGGGAATCGGCCTGCTCATTGTCCAAAGGGAAATCAAGAACCCTAAAATATCCTCGTTCGTTTCCCCCACTAGGGTTTCTCTCGCACCAGACAATTCCGTATGCACAGTCTATATTTCGAGCATTTTGCCGGAAGACAAAACGCTGGAATCGATAGAAGGTCTGAATCAATCGAAAGGGTTCATCCAGAAAAAACTCGCGTCCGTTCTCAAGACGAAAAATACGCCGAAGCTGAATTTCGTTCTCGATGAAAGCGAAAAGCACAGAGAAGAAATCGACAGGATTCTGGAGAAAATCAAGGACGACAAACCGACTACGGACAGCGAAACTCCGAGCGATGCGCAGGAAAAAGGCGGAAAAGGCGATTTGAAAAACAATGCTGAAGGAAACGCCTGATGCCCGATAGAAATGACGGCATTGCTGCAAAGCATGCTTCCGGAAATGCCCGTAACGGCATCATTCTTCTCAACAAGCCATCGGGAATCACATCTTTCAGCGTTTTGAATCGCGTCAAAAAGGTAATAAACAAAAAGACCGGTCATGCTGGAACTCTTGACAAGTTCGCATCAGGGCTTCTCATAGCCCTATGCGGGACCGCCACGAAAAAATTCGACGATTTTCAAAATTGCGACAAGGAATACAAGGTTCTGATGGAATTCGGAAAAAGCACGGACACCCAGGATCCCGAAGGCGAAACCATCGCGACTTCCGATCGCATCCCCAGCATGGAAGAAATCCAAACCGCAATCAAGAAAAAGTTCACGGGGAATATAATCCAAACTCCCCCAAAGTATTCCGCAATACACATAAACGGAAAAAGAGCATACCAAATGGCCAGAGGCGGGAAGGATTTCGAGATGCCCGAAAGGAAAGTCACCATCTACGATTTCAAACTCCTCGACTACAGCTACCCCTACTTATCCGCAATCATAACCGTTTCGAAAGGCTGCTATATCCGTTCCATATCCTACGACTTGGCTCAGGTTCTCGGAATCGAAGGCTACACCAAAGAGCTTACTAGAACGCGCATCGGCAAATACTCGTTG
>DMKZ01000181.1 GCA_003454065.1 Spirochaetaceae bacterium | reverse complement strand
CTCCACGTTTCCGACAACCGGCGTAATCGCCCTCAAATCAAAGCAGCCCAGACTTTGCGACAGGCAAATAGCCAAACTGTCATCCACTCCGGGATCCGTGTCTATTATCAGAGGAATCCTGTCCATGCACGTCAAATCCTTCTAATCCATTTCAGGCTAAGTCCGATTATTTCTGGATTGTAGCCGAGATCCAAATCATAATTCGAATTTTCGCAATAAACCATGAAATTCTCATCTCCTATTTCGAAAAACGAAACATATCCGGCTCGCACCTGCTCATCTCCGTCCATATATTTGTAAGTCGATGAAGGGAAAACCAAATTGCCGCGGCTCTTGGACAGGAAATGCGTGTTGTCCTTGGATAAATTCCATTTGATCCTGTTTTCCCAATCGGTTATCCCATTGAGATTTCTGATATTCTTCATCTGATAGCTGAATTCATCGCTTTCCACATCGTAGTATATGTTGATTCTCGAATCATCCAAAGGTATGGAAATCGATTCGTCGAACACTATGCAATTTGCCGGAAAATTATATAGCCGAACCATATTCTCAGGAACGTAGTCCAAATCTATATCATAAGATTCAAGCACCGATCTGGCATCATTGATGCTTTTCATCTTGCTGCCTAAATCATTCGCTTCCCATTCGGCATCGGTCCATCCGTAAAACGTGCTGATCAGCTCATCCGGAAAATCATCATATCTTATGCTGCACCTCTTGTCGATCCTGACGATATTCGATTGCTCGTTATGGAAGGTCGTAGCGATATAAGTATATTCCCCTCCCGGAATGATTTTCTTCGTAAAAGGCATCTCCTCGTCATCGGTCTTGTGCTTTCTGACATAGGCATCGGCCATCACCCCGTTTGAAAACCTGGCCTTCAGATGAAAAGGGTTCGTCCTATCCATCCACCAGCCCGTGAAATACGGCTCTATCTTTTCCTGAAGCGTAGTGGAATATGCGCTGCCAATGACTGAAACGAAAACCACAAGCGCAACGGCAAATCTTTTAAGCATCGAATCTCCTTTGAACATCCCCGCAGATGATATTGATATGATATATGCGCAATATACGCGCAATCTGGTTTTTGCAATCGCTGCTCGAGCGCCATTAATGAGCCTGTACGACCAGCTAACGGTTCCGTCCTATGCAGAGGCGGCAACCTTTTTTTTCTCCCTCCTTGACGGTCATGCTCAGATACTTGGCGATGTCCTCGATCGGAAGCCCAGCCTGCAGCATCCTGCCCTCGCCCTCCTTCATCGTTATAGTAGATTTTACACTTTTCGTTCTTTTTGCCAACACCTCGCTGTGCATGCTCGCGTAATGGGGCACTTGATGTCGTTCACGAGCCTGCCGATGCCGGCGCTCTCGTTGATGTGCGAGCAGTTCACGTACGCGACGCGGAAGGCCGTTGGAAAACGCAGGAATACAAGCCTTTCCGCCGGCATAGGCATCGACAGCGCAGAAGCTCGCAAATCGGCTTGCGCCGATTCGGATTTCTTCCGCTTGGATGAGGAAACGGAATACGACAACCGAAAAACGGCGTTCTATCTGAAGCTATCGGAATCGCAAGTCATGGAATATTGCAAGAAGCATAACGGCAGCCCGAATGTTTTCGCTTCAGTCATGCTGGCAAGAGCGGCAAGACGACTTGCCCACGACGACAAAAATGCGATCATTGTTCTCGTTGCCGTAGATTGCAAGGCGATTTTCAAAATACGCAATAACTATAGGGCGTATGCAGGCAATCTAACGCTGAGCTTACCATCGGACGAGAAACTAAACAACACAACAGAAGTTTTCACGATGGCTCGCAACCAACTGAAGCAGCATGCCGGAACGGAATACATTAATCGAGAACTGAAGAAAATGAAAACGACGCCCATGCCACCTGACGCGCCGATGGCAAGCTTTACGGTATCCTATCCGGACACCAGAAGCTTCAAAGAACTGTCCAATCACATTGAAGAGCTGTATGTTACTACTTCGTTGTCGAAAATCACTGACATGCTTTGCAAAATCACATGCATTAACAATTGCTTTTTCCTGGCTTTCCTTCAGTCATTCTCATCACGGTGCTTCCTGGATTGCTTCCTCGAAGAGCTGAAGTCGGCAAACATAGACTGCGAATTCCTTCGCGAAGAACCTATCAGGCTGTGCGAAATCAAACCGCTCTAATGCGCTTCCAAATAAAGTAGTTATGCCCTCTCTATCTTGCACTCGTGCTTCTTGGTCTTCTTATCATAGCTGACGCCGATAAGTAGCGTATTGTCCTTAAACTTGTCAAGGCCCGCGAAGTATCGCTTCTGCCTTACTTGATCAAGTGCTGTATCTACGGTTCCCCTGACCTTCAGCTCGACTAACATTGCGGGAATATCCGGCTTGTGCGGCATTCGTCGAAGTCCATACCATAGTCTTTACAAAGCGATTGAACCTCTTCAACAGTGAACCCCGTAAATGGAGCATATCTACCCGGCTCCAAAAATGTTACTTCCCTGAAGTTGTTCAACTTGCTCTGGGCCTTCTCACGGATTATGGGGAGTATGCCGGTTATATAAGCCAAACCGATGCAGGTTGTCACATCCGAGCCTTTGAACAGCGCATTGAGAAACTTGAGGTATTCCTCCATCAAGACAGATGCCTTCTCATCTCGGAAAATCACGTCGTATTCGTCGAGGATCACCACAAACGGTATTTTGGTGTGCTCATACGATATGCGAATGCATCTTCCTATCGTTGGATTCTTCGGGAATTGGATATCAGGGAACTCGCTCCTGAATTCTTCTTCCACTTCCCTCCGCATGGCGGAAAGCGCACGCCTACCGCTTTCCGACCAAAAGCGGTTTATGTCCAGATGCAGAACGTTGTACTTGTTGAGATGCTCCTGAAAGCTCGGATCGCCAGCAATCTTCAAAACCTTAAAAGCTCAGCCGAATCGCAACCTCTAGAATAGTAGGCCGCCATCATGGACTCGGCCATCGTCTTACCGAATCGGCGCGGGCGCGAGACGGACAGAAAGCAGTCTTCAGTTCCCAGCTTCCTGTTCAATTCAGACAAGAGCATGGTTTTATCGACATAAATCTCGCTTCGTATCGCTTTGGAGAACTTCTCATTTCCAAGATTGACGTATAGGCCCATACGTAAATTATAATAGCGAGGAGTGTTTATGGCAAAATGGTTAGAAACTTCTATATATT
>DMKZ01000167.1 GCA_003454065.1 Spirochaetaceae bacterium | reverse complement strand
ATGAGATTTCAAAGGATGTCGATTCCTTGGAAACATGGGAGACAGTTCATAATTATATCGATACCGAAAACATGATATTGCGCAAAGGAGCAGTGAGCGCCAGACAAGGAGAGAAGATTCTGATACCTATAAACATGCGTGACGGCTCCTTGATCTGCACGGGCAGGGGCAATGCCGATTATAATTATTCTGCGCCTCATGGGGCGGGAAGGATAATGAGCCGAAACAAATCCAAGGAGACGATAAGCCTCGACGACTTCAAAAGCTCGATGGATGGGATATGGTCGTCTTGCGTGGATGATAAGAGGATCGACGAATCGCCTATGGCCTATAAATCCATAGATATGATTCTACCGCACATCCGAAGCACCGTGGATATCGTCAAAAGGCTTAGGCCCATATATAATTTCAAGGGCTTATAATTCAGGAATTTTCGAAAGAAATACGAGGTATATCATTATATGACACACCTGTCTGCTTACTATTTAAAGGAGAAGCTGCTTGATTGCTTTTAGGCAAGCGATCCGAAAGCGCATCAAATGGAGGATAAAGGAAAATGTGCATGGAAACGATAGTTAATGAAAAGGCTGATGGCAAGACCGATGATATGAACAACATATGCTTGCTGGTGGAGAACATCTGCGAGAGCATGTCGAAAGCGAAAATGAAAACGGAGGATTTGTCCGATAGGGAAAGAAACGGCATCAGGAAAATTTCGAAATTCTTCAAAGTCAATGAAAATGCAGGCATAGCGTCATGCCTGTCCGTTCAGGAACATTATTCGAATTCCAACAGATGCGTTTCCTTGCAGCGCATTCAGAATACTGTCGGATGCAAGCCTTTGAGGTTGATTCAGTTCAAGGACGGATTCGATGAATTATTGCGAAAGGGATATTTGACAGAGGTCAAGCCGTGGGAGTTTCATGGTGGCGATGAGAGTGACGAGGACTATTTCAACGAAGCATTTAAAGTGGATTCAAGTGTGATCAAATCAATTCAAAGCGGCAGATTCGTCAGACCTAAGGATAAGAAGGCGCATGCGGACGTAGATGTCGTTTTCATCATCGATTTCATTTCATCGCACCCATGTTTTCCCGTGCATACGATATTCACACGCACATCCTAATCATATTCACGCATATATCTCAAATACATCTCGTAATTACCTCTCTAACTTTATTTTGAACTAATTTTAAACTAATTGGTGTGTCATATAAAGACACATACATGCCTATGCCATTGCCTTTTGCGCATCAGGGGAAATTGCTTTTATTCCGGCGTTTGCTTAAAATCTAATAGAAGTTCGATAGCGCTTGATAGCGCTCGATAGTTTTTTTGAATGTAGGAGCTGATGGTTTTTATGAAGAAGACACATGTTTTTTTGATTGCGATCCTTTGTTTGGTTTTGACGGTTTTCTCGTGCGACAACAGCAGCGGCAGCGATAATGAGAGCGGCGGCAACGGCGGTGGTAATAACGGAGGCGATGCCGCTTTGGATTTCAGGGCGGATGATAGGATTTCGTTACCTTTCGCAGCTTTGCAGAAATTGGGGAAAATCAAGGAAGATGACGGAGCGGAGACGGTTTCCGTTGCTGGATGCTATACCTATTACGAAGATATCCTGATAGACGAAACGACCGTGACGGCGTATCTTGGCCTCCAGCTGACAAGCGAAGGCAAGATCAAATCGTTCTATGCCGTATCATCGGACAAGAATTCCAACGATGCTGTCGTTTGGCACAAGGATTCGGGCGGAGAGGTTTGGGAAGTCAATTACGTCGTCGGAACGGTAGGCGAAGGCGAGGATGAGAGGAACATCCTTATGATCAGCGAAGCTGGCGGGAAAATAGTCGGGGTCCTTTATTATGTACTTGAAGATGACAAGCTCGTTATTTCCGACGGAACGGAAGATGGTTCCATGGAGCTTTCTAAAGCCGAGGATGGCATTTTCGATGACGCTACGGATCCGACGGAGGATTTCTACGGGAGCGGAACTGAGGATGATCCGTATATGGTCGGCTGGGTGAAAACCGATGGCGCTTCAATAAATGAAAAGCTTGAGGGTTGCTTCACTTGCGATGATTTCGACTTTTCCGGCGAGGGTGTTTCGCTTTTCTTCGGCATTCGATTCGAGTTGAAAAAAGAGGACGGAGACATAACTGAAGCCAGAATATACAATTACTTCACCAGAAACGATTTTGTTGAAGACGGGGAGAAGGTCTATTCCTATAGTTTCGATAACCCTGAGAACAAAGGCATGCTTTGCAAATTCAAGGAAAGAGTCGTAAACCCCTATGTTTCCGATAGGAAGGTTACGAACCTCATAATATGGGAGAAAAGCTACGAAGACGACTGCTGCGGACAAACTCCGATTTATTTCGGTACGGATGCTGATGGAGATGTGACCGAGTTCTGGCTTGATAGCTGTTATGATGATTGGGCGAACAGATATAGTCACGATGGCGACAATGCGAAATATTTTTACCATTATGTCAAATCCGCCGATGACACCATCTTCGAAGGCGCATTCGATTATATGGACTACATAACGGGGGATAAGAACTTCTAGAGGCTTCCGGCAAATGCATGAATGCGAAAGAAGCATTGGAGACATATTTCGGCTATGATTCGTTCAAGCCCGGCCAGGATGAGATAATAGATGCCGTGCTTTCCGGAAGGGATGCGCTGGCGATCATGCCGACAGGCGCGGGCAAATCCGTTTGCTATCAGATTCCGGCGTTGC
>DMKZ01000177.1 GCA_003454065.1 Spirochaetaceae bacterium | reverse complement strand
ATGAGCCGACGGGAGCGCTTGATAGCAGGACCGGCCTCGAAATCATGGCCCTTTTCAAAAAGCTCAATTCGAATGGAGCGACGATAATAATCGTCACGCACGACAACTCCATAGCCGAAATGTGCGGACGCAGCATAAGAATCAGGGACGGGAGGGTTAGCGGGTGAGCGGTTTCTACAGGGAATGCGTTAAAATGGCCGTTCATACCATGAAATCGAACAAACTCAGGACCGCTCTGTCCGTCTTAGGCGTTTTGATAGGAGTAAGCGCGCTTGTAGTGATTCTCAGCCTAGGCGATAGCGCAACCAAGAACATAATGTCCGCTTTTTCCGAGGGAGGAATCGACATCATCACGATACGTCCGCAGCGTTCGAGGAATGCGAGAGAGATTCTGAACGATGAGTTCGCTTCCGAGCTCAAGGGTCGCTTCGATAGCATAGACGATTGCATAGTCACGAATTCGCAAAGCTGTTCTGTCAGGTATCTTTCCGAAGTTTCGACCGGAATGGTGATCGGGACGTATTCCGCCATGTCGGATTTCTATTCCTTGAAGTTCGATTCGGGCAAATGGTGGGATTTGGAGGACAACATCAATTCGCGGCTTGTATGCGCCATAGGTTCGCAGATTGCCGAAAATCTTTTCAACGGCATCGATCCCGTTGGGGAGAAAATCAAGATATTCTATCGCAACACCGCAGGCATTTTCACGGTGACGGGAGTGGTGTCGGAGGTGGATTCCACCGCTTCGATAGATTTCGACAACTCGATTTTCATACCCTTCAACACGTTTTCGTCGAAAATCCGCAGGAGCGCGATCGTCGATAGCTATATCGTGAGGATAAAAGAAGGATTCGACCCTTCGGTTGAGTCTGAAAAGATAGAGGAATACATGTCGTCGCTCGTTTCGACCGATGGATTTTCGATGTTTTCGCTTTCCAGTCTCAGGGAGATGATCAGCAAGAGCATGGGCACCATCACCATGTTCATTGCGCTTATTGGCGGAATTTCGCTTTTGGTAGGCGGCATAGGCATAATGAACATAATGCTCGTTTCCGTTGCGGAAAGAACCAAGGAGATAGGCATACTCAAGGCCATTGGCGCGCAGCCTAGGAATATCGAGGTTCAATTTCTCATAGAGGCCGTATTTCTTACGCTTTTCGGCGGTTCGCTCGGAATAGCGTTGGGGGTGGTGCTGGCGCTTTTGGTGGCCTATGTTCTGGTTTGGCCGCTGTCGGTATCGCTTTTATCCGTTTTCGCCGGATTGCTTTTTTCCGTTTTGGTCGGCGTGTTCTTCGGCGTTTATCCCGCGCGCAAGGCCAGTCGTTTGAATCCCATAGATGCATTGTCGAGGGATTAGCGAAGCGAAAGTTTTGAATGACAATAACATGTTTGCACGATATATGACAAACGAGGTATCAAGATGATTATGAAAAGATTTGTTTCGATTTTTTTCGCATTTGCATTTTTCGTATAGCTCGCTTCTTGCGAGCTGTTCATGGCTGATGATTCCGCGCCTTCCGTGGCTGGCGGAGGAGTCATGGACATGTCTGCAGGGGCCGGCAGCGTCAATGTCATGGCATTGAAATTGAATTCCTTCAGCTTGAGCAAGGCAGGTGCGAACGCGTTGAATTCCAGTTCCGGCAATATAGCCGGCATACTCGGCATTGAGCTTGAGGACTGGATGGAAGTCGAGTTGGCGTCGCAGGTGCATGAAGGCGATTCCAGTATCGTCCTGTTGGTGAAGGTGAAGGATTCCTTCGATATGGCGAATGTGTCGGCTGAGCAAGTCAGCTTAACCGCTTCCTTGAAAAGGAATGGCTTTCTTCTTCGGACGGATCGCAGATTTCTCCTGACGGCGTGAAAATCAATGTGGTCTGCTCTTTGACTTCGGAGCGAGGAGATCCGGATTACCAATTCCTGATGAAAGTCAAGCTGTCGGAACTCAAATAAGAGCGCGGTTGGATAAAGGCGTGGCTGCAAATTTGCATTGCGGGTGGAAAATGTTATAATTAGCGTATGGTAACTGATATGAATGCGAAGGGCAGCGAGCGTTTGGTTTATTTGGACAACAACGCCACCACCCCGATGATGCGCGAGGCTAGGAAGGCTCTTGCGGAAACGCTTTTGGACGGAAACGCTTCGTCGATGTACGGCCTTGGGCGCAAAAGCAAGGCGTTCGTCGAGGACGCCAGAAAAGGTTTCGCCGAGCTTCTCGGATGTGACAGCGATGAGGTGATTTTCACATCCGGCGCAACCGAAAGCAACGATACCGTCTTGAATATCGCGAAAAGGCTGATAAGGGAGAAGGGCGGCGGAAGGATAGTGTCGTCTTCCATCGAGCATCCTTCCATAATAGAGACGCTTAAGCATCTCAAGAATGAGGAAGGGATAGATTATGCTCTTTGTCCTGTCGATCAGGGCGGTATGCTTAGAATCGATGCGCTTGAAAAAGAATTGAAGAAGGGTGATGTGGTTCTGACGACCGTAATGGCTGCAAACAATGAGACCGGAGTGATTCAGCCTATCGGGGAGGCATGCGCTTTGGCTCATGAATGCAAAAGCCTCTTTCATACTGATGCCACGCAAATATTAGGCAAGAGCGAGTTCGGTTTTGCCGAAGGCGGATTCGACTACGCTTCATGCTCAGCTCATAAGTTCTACGGGCCCAAGGGCGTAGGAGCGCTTGTCGTGAAAAAGGGCGTTCCGTTCTTTCCTTTTCTGACGGGAGGGCATCAGGAAGACGGAAAGCGCAGCGGAACGTATAACAGCACCAGCGTTTACGCTGCCGGAATCGCTGCGAGGATTGCAAATGCGGACAGGAAGAAGGAGGCCGGACGCTTAGGCCGCTTGCGCGATTATCTCAGAAAAGGCCTTATGAAGAAGGTTCCGGACATATCGTTTAACGGCGACGACAAGCATCTCGTGCCGAACACATTGAATGTGTCGTTCAGGAACGTGGAGGGCGAATCCATCTTGCTCATGCTTGATTTCGACGGGATTTGCGTTTCAACGGGTTCGGCATGCGCAACAGGTTCTTTGGAGCCGAGCTATGTGCTTCTCGCTTCGGGCAAGCCGATAGAGGACGCTCATTCGAGCATAAGGTTTTCGCTTGGAAGAGAGAATACGAAAAAGGATATCGATTATGTGCTTGAGAAGCTTCCGCCTATAATAGAGAGGCTCAGGCAGATTTCGACAAGAGGAAGAAAATGATTGATTTGAACGAGTGGACATATAGCAAAATAGTCATGGAGCATTTCAAGAACCCGCATAACCTGCTTTCGCAGAATGAGAAATTCGTGCCGGACGGGGAGGGCAATGTGGGTTCTCTCGCCTGTGGAGATCAAATGTATGTCGCTTTGCAGATAGAGAATGACAGGATAAAGGACATCAGGTGGCTTACATACGGCTGCGCATCGGCAATCGCCTCGACTTCCATAATGAGCGACATGGTGAAGGGCATGACGCTCGGGCAAGCGTATGAAATCACGCCGGAGCAGATTGTCAGCGCTCTTGACGGGCTTCCGGAGCACAAGTTCCATTGCTCGGTGTTGGGCGACAAGGCTCTTCGCTCGGCAATCGACGATTATCTCAAGAAGAACAATCTGCCGAATCCCTACAAGGAGAAGAGCGTCAGGATAATCT
>DMKZ01000021.1 GCA_003454065.1 Spirochaetaceae bacterium | reverse complement strand
CCGCAGACGAACATCACATGATTCCCCCTCATCGAGCCGTAGGCCTCGCCCTTGGATAGGCAGATTGGACTTATATCAAAATCACAGATACTCTATCGGCAAAACAACAACATCATCTTTCAGATACAATTTTTTGTCATATAGGCAAAGAATAGCGCCCATGCCCCTTTTCTTATCCTCGATTTTCTCGAGCGTAGCGAATGCCTTTGTCATGGAGATGGAAGGACTTGCTGATTTCTTGATCTCTATCGGATACAGAACGCCATCCTCTTCTATTATCAAGTCTATTTCGTTTTCCCTCACATCATTGTCCTTCCCCCTGTAATAAAACAAGTTGAATTTGTATTCAAGGCCTTCATTCGAAAACGACTTCATTATCTCATTGATTACGAAGGTTTCAAACAGCGCGCCGGACATCGCGCCATTCATTAGGGTTTCAGGAGTATTCCAACGCGTCAGATAGCAAGCAAGCCCCGTATCCTTAAAATAGATTTTCGGTGTTTTTATCACTCTCTTCAAATGATTCGAATAATATGGTTCGAGAATATAAATCAATCCGGTTTCTTCTAAAATCCTCAGCCAAGCGTCTATCGTCTTCAAACTGACGCCAAGATCGTTCGCAATGTTTGATTTGTTCAAAATCTGACCGGTTCGCGCAGCGATGCAAACCAAAAATCTAGAAAAATCATCCTTGTTCCTTAACGTAATCTCCTCCGCTACGTCCCTTTCTATGTAGGTTCTGACATAGGATGAATAAAAATCCGACCATTCGCGTTCAACAGAGTGAAGTTCAGGATACATACCTTTATGGATGATCTGCCAAAGATTATCATATTTCTTCAAACAACCTTCTCTTTTTTCAATATACTCCGATGACGGAACGAAATGCTTGTTGAAGCTTATATTATTCAGTTCCCTTAACGTCAAAGTCTGCAATTCCAGAATCGAAATCCTGCCGGCAAGCGATTCCTGGGATTTTTTCATTATTTTCATTTGCTGCGAGCCTGTAAAAATGAAATTCCCCCTGCTATCCGTGCTATCACATCGAATCTTGACATACGGGAAAATCTCAGGAACATATTGAACTTCATCTAAAAATGCAGGGTTTGCAAGCCTTTCGACAAACAGCTTCGGATCATCTTTCGCAGCATTTCTTTGTATGACATCATCGAATGAAATCATACTCATATTCGGATAAATCTTTGAAACCAAAGTTGACTTCCCGACTTGCCTTGTTCCGGAAACTAGCAAGCATTTGCTGTTTTTCGCTCTTTTTTCAAGAACTTCTTCCAACAATCTTTTAATATATGACATAAATTTTCCGACTATTTTTAACCTTATAGGTAATTTTAGACGGAAAAAATAAAAAAATCAAAGCAATTAATCCCTGATAACCGAAACCCTCTCAAACAGCGCTCGGGGCATTTTCAGAAAGCTTGCCCCTAAGCTCATCGAAATTGGAAACCTTGCCATAACGTATGCGCATGTCTGACGAAGATGCGTCTAACTTGGCAGACAAGGCGTCAAAGAGCTTTTCGGCGCAGCATATCTTCGACTCCTCGATTTTCCGCAATTGCAAATTGTCCATGCTTCCCTTAGTCTCAGCGATAAAATAAATGTGTCTGACCGGTTGCTGATCTTCATCTACATAAGAATTTTTCGCCAAATAGAAATACACGGCTTTGGACTCTTCCAAAGTAAGCGGGCGCTCTTGACCATCATTTGAAAAACAAACTGTCTTGCCATTGAAAAATCATTGCGATCAATCTTCAAGGGCCTATTGGAAAGGCCTTGCATTATTTCGGATTGCAGCCCCTTGACAAAAGAATCATAAGATTCGTTTGCTATGACGGCAACCTTGTCTATGAAGAAAAGCAACATGGCTTTTATGCCTTTGCAAAATATCTCCTCTTCCTTTTCGAGATGTGAAAGAAATCGCCTCGCATATATGATTTTTAAGGAAAACACGTGGAGGAAAAGCGAAAGCGATGTGGCTAAATCATTGGACAGAGCGCATCAAATGATTTCCAGCCCGCTTTCATACAATAACGAGCAATCCATGCAAAGCGCCATACGTCTGGCATACATATATGCCGATTCGTTCTATACCATCATAAGCGAATGCCCTGCAGGCGACGGCTATGCGGACTTAGCATTCATCCCATACAAACCGAATGTTCCGGCTATGATCATAGAGCTTAAGATAAAAGGAACCGCCAAATCGGCCTTGGAACAAATCAAAGACAAGCGGTATCACGCCGGTTTCGAAAAATGGCAAGGCAACACGCTGCTAGTCGGAATATGCTACGACAAGAAAACGAAAAAGCACGAATGCAAAATAGAAACCGCATGAGATGAATTTTTTGGGAAACCTCTCTATTCCAGTCGCTCTAACTCATTGCCCCATCATCCGCCCTTTGCTCAATTAAAATCCTGCCGGACGACGCATACAGTCCGAAGGCGAGCTGCCCGGTTTCCTCGGATTTCTGCGTGCCTTTGCGCCGCAGGCTATGAGCGGCGATGCGGGCTAGCCTGTCTGGCTGCCCGACGTCGATGCGACGACGCATGCGACGCAAAGGCACGCAGAAATCACATTTCGGGGAGATATGGAATCCCTAACAATCCCATCCCATTCCTAATCGCCGCAAGCACCATTACCAGCAGTCCAAGGCGCTCGGTTTTGGTTTTATCATCAGATTTGAGAATGGGAACATCGTGATAGTATCTTGAAAAGATTTTGCACAAGTTATACAGGTGCGTCACGACTAGGGACGGATCAAATGATTTGGCCGCTTTCTGAACAAAATCCTGATATGACATCAAATACAGAACGAGCATCCTCTCGACAGGAAGCGTCAGGCTATCATATTTCTTCGGTATAATCTTGCTGAAATCGACGCAATCACCTGGCATCTCCTTTCTGAGTATGGATGAAATCCTGGCAGCTGAATATTGGATGTAAGGTCCGGTGTTTCCCGTAAAGGATATGCTTTTTTGCTTATCGAAAATCATATCCTTGCCTGGCGTGAAGGAAAGAAGATAATAATTCAATGCCGCCAAAGCCACATTATGCGCAACGCCTTCCCTCTTTTCTTCGGAAATCTCCTCTGACATGGCCTCCAAAGACAATTTCTCCAAATCAGCCAGAAGATCGTCAGCATCCACAACGGTTCCCTCACGGCTTTTCATCTTGCCATCAGGAAGATTCACCATGCCGTACGAAAGGTGATACAGCTTGCCTGCGAACGGCGCCTTAAGCTTCGCCAAAACGGCGAACAGCGTCTTGAAATGGTCGATTTGCTCGTTGCCGACGACGTAAACGCATTGCGTATAGGGATAATCCTTATATCTTTTCCATGCGGTTCCCAAGTCCTGCGTGAGATATATGGAAGTGCCGTCGCTACGCAGGAGAACCTTCTTCTTGCCGTCTATATCCACCATGATGGCTCCGGTCTCATCCTTGTAGAAAGCGCCTGCTTCGAGCCCTTTCATGACCAGCTCTTTTCCATCCTTGTACAATTCGCTCTCGAAATATGTCTTGTCGAAGGAAATATTAGTGTTCCTATAAGTCTCATTGATGCCGTCGAGCGCCCATTTCCGCGTCAGCTTCCACAATTTCATGACTTCCTCATCGCCGGATTCCCACTTGCGGAGCATTTGCGCGATTTGCTCTTTAGCTTCCTCTTCGTGCTCTTTCTCATAATCATTGTACATCACGTAGCAATCCGCGATGAACTTATCGCTTTTGACATGTTCGGTTTCAGGCGTCTTGCCTTTCATGAACTTCTCATAAGCCAGCATGCTCTTGCATATATGTATGCCGCGATCATTAACCAGATTCACTCTCATCACCTGAGCGCCGGATGCTTTCAGGAGATTCGAAACGCAATTGCCCAACGCATCGTTGCGCATGTGCCCCAAATGCAATGTCTTGTTCGTGTTCGGACATGAAAATTCGACCATTATCTTTTCACCAGCCAAGGTGCTATTCGAAAAAATCGAATTGCCGTCGCTCTTGTATTTCTCAGACAAAGCGCCTAATGCCGAACAATGATCCAGAAATACGTTGACATACCCTCCGGATGCCTCAGACCTATCGAAAAAAAGCGCCTTCATCGTGCTGCCGTTCTTGCCCATGGCAAATGAAAACGCTTTTGCGACCTCAGCGGCGATATTGGCGGGATTCGACTTCATGATTCCTGACATGAAAAAGCATGGAACGGCCAAGTCGCCCTTGGATTCATCAAAAGGCGTATCGATTTTAATAGCATTTTCGATTGTCTTTTTAGTTTTTTCATCGGTCGCTCCTGTCTTCTCGGCTATCCCTGTGAAAACAATGCAAAACAGATTCCTGTATTCTCTCTTCAAATTATCGAAAAACATGACTTGATTCTACACCTTTGAGGGTCAAAATGCAAAGGCGGCTTGCGTCGTAAAAGCAATTCCACCGATAGACGAGAAATCGCGATTGAATGACGGCGAAACCGAAAAAACCACGATGTTTTTAATCGTATCCTCATAATAGACAGCCTTCGAGAGCTCGCTATTGTATTCCCGCGCCACTCGCACGGGGCGGATAATGGAAATCACCCTTGAAACAATCAATTCAGCAACGCCGATCACGATCATAAGGAAAGGAACGATTTTCTCGGTATTGTCCAAATCGAATATGCTCTGATGCTGCTCGCCGGAGAGGTAATAGCCGCCTGTGATCAACCCAGCGCCTACCAAATCGGAAAACAATCCCAAAAGACCCATTCCGATACCCCCATCTATCAGGCTTCCAAGTCCGAAACCGACCAGAGTATTCAAGGCCAGCACATAACCGAACAACTTCTTGTTCCTCTCGAAATACTTGTCCCTTTCAAACGGTAAAAGCTCTTTCGATTCGAAATAGAATTTTCGGAATTCGGGTCTTAGAACGGCAAAAAGCAAAGATTCGTCGTTTTTCGTCCAAATGCCGGTTTTGGTTTCATTCTTGCTTGGCGCCCTTTTTGAACGAATCGTATATCCTTTTCCCGTCAACAGCGCCTCCGCTGTTGGCCAAAAGCATGATGTCTAAAAATCGCTTGTCGAAATCGTCCTGCCTCTCTGACTTAATCCGAATCGCCTGCTCAGACTCATGCATCACGAACATCGATTCGGCGAAGATGGAAAACGCCAGTATTTGAAGGAAGCAAAAAAGAAACAAGCATCTCATTTTCATCGCCACCGTCAAAGCATCACTTTGGATGCGATTGCCAACCCGTTAATCGCGCCTCTGTCATAGTCCATTGTCGGGCAGACGCTGAAAGATACGAAACCATTGATTTCAGAAAAAACGACTCTCTCAATCCCTCGTTCTTGCTGTCGGCATAAGTGAACGGAATTATAAGCTGGGCTATCCTCGATCCCAAAAACACCAGCGAGCCTATCACATCCAAAATCGGAGCATCGTTCGAACTGAAATTATTCCTTATCGCCGCTCCGATTGCTATTAATGCTACGCTCGCCACATCAACGGACATCATGATTATTCCCGTAAAAGTATCGCCTTCTATGAAATTGCCTACGCCGAATCCGATAAAGAAATTAAGGAGGAAAGAAGGAACGGGATCGATTCTTCTCCTATCGTATTCGTCTATAAGAGATATAGTCAGTTCACGCTTCCGAGCGGCTTCGGGCGATAAAAAAGGCTGGGGATAATAGTACATCTGACCAAAGCCCTGCTCATAGCCCGATGAGTATTGCCCATAGTCCTGCGGGTATTGAGCGTAATTTAATTGCGCATTGCCATACGGATATTGGGCATAGCCATGAGAGTATTGACCATAGCTTTGCGGGTATTGGGCATATCCCTGCGGATGCGAAATGCCATTGCCGAACAGCCTATAGCCATTGCAAAAACCATCACAATCAGCCTAACCGTTTTGAAATAATGTGTATTTCTGCTCATATTTGCTCTAATCCTATGAATTAAATACATTTTCATCAATCTTAGCAATATGCCAAAAGCATCTAAGTCAAATCTCATTTTCAGGGCGCTTCTAATATTCGAGCGCTAAGTCTCCATTCTGGGCAATCGTCAATTTCAACGAAACCGCCCCGCATTCAATTCCTGCCAAATTCACATGGCTTTCAACACATGCAGAAAGGGAATGCTCCCTATCAAAGTCATTCAAAGTTTACGCGGTTTGCAAAGCAAACGCAACAAGGCAAGCGCGCAAAGCATCAAGGCGACATAAATGAAAAAATCGCGAAATGGAATCTTGACCGTGAATTTCAGGATATAATAGTCGAGCGACAGAATGCCGCTATCGTTTAAAAAAACAAGCAGTTCCCTAAAAACCAAGCATGACAAAACGCCTGCCGCCAATCCTGTCAGAACGGATGCGAGCGTTATGCATAGCAAGGATAGACTTTCCAACATTCCGATTCTGGTACAGCCCAAAATGCGATATATATTCACCACGCCCTCAGTGCGTCTTTGGAAGTTCTTGATGAATGCGAACACATAGCAGACTGACAGAACCACGAACAAAAGCATTACGAAGCGTATGCTGTCTAACGAACTTGTAATTTGCATCCTTGATTGGCGCGGCATGCTTGCTCTGTCCGCTAAAACGCCGTTGTAGATTTCCCGAACGGCATCCGGGTCGTATCCGTCGTAAACGGATTTACCGAACAGCGCTATCGCCGTTCTTGTCGGAAACAAAAGCTCATAGGATCGACGGTCGGCATATATCTTATCCTGCCCTTTTCCATTTCTGGATGTTGCCTTGTTTATGAGAAACACGGTCTTTTCATCAAAGGCACTCAAGCCCGTGCTATAAATGCCGACGACCTCATACAGCACCGCCCTCCCGCTTGAAGAGTCCAGAAAAGCGATTTTCTCGCCTTGAGAAACAGACATCCTACTAGCCAGCGATGACGACAGGACGATGCCGGTGCTTCCCTGCTCGTTCAAATGCATGTCAAGCAACGAAAGCCTCTCCTCCGAGAAATAGTTGCGTTCAACCTCCTTAAGGCTAACGAATTCGAATTTCTCTCTCGTCTCCAAAACGCCATAAAGGTTTCCGACCAGATCATAGCGGCGAATGACCCCGTTTGAAACGTATTTTTCCAATTGCTCCTGACACTCAGGCTCCAAATCGCCATCCACTATCATGTCGGGGAACAGAAAAAGCCTGTTTATCCGGACAAGCGAATCGGACATCGAAAATGTGAAAACCATCATGAACGACAAAATGAACGACGAAAGCAGGATTATCCACGAATCAAGGTAAATCGCCTTCTTGAATATCGCCGATTTCAAAAAGCTCAAAATCATGGGTTCACCATAAGTTCTGCGACATGTCTTTCGGATATTGCGAATTGCCTGTCCGCACGCCCTGCAAACGCTTCGTCATGCGTCACATACACGAATGCGGCGCCGGCGCTTTTCGCAAGCCCGACTATCAGCGTCTCTATATTGCGGGCATTTTCATTATCCAGAGCGCCGGTAGGCTCATCGAGGAACACGATGTCTTTTCCAACCGCTATGGCCCTAAGCAGCGAGACGCGCGCCTTTTCGCCCGATGATATCACCCTCGCGCGTTTTTTCAAAATTCCGCCTATTCCGATTTCCTCCGCATAATCAAGAACTCTCGCTCTGCTGACGGAAGTGGACTTTCCGGCAATGCGCAAAGGAAGCATCACATTCTCCTCCACACTCAAATCCTCGAGGAGCAGATTGTCCTGGAACACGAATCCGATGGAATTCTGCCGCAAGGCGAGCATTTCGCGCTCCTTCATCGAGTACATGTCCCGTCCATTGAAAAAGACATTGCCTTCATCAGGTCTCAAAAGAGAAGATAGGATATGGAGGAATGTCGATTTTCCACTTCCGGACTTGCCGCGCACGGATATCAGATCGCCAGGAAAAATCTCCATATTC
>DMKZ01000156.1:4540-5215 GCA_003454065.1 Spirochaetaceae bacterium | reverse complement strand
TGATGAGGATGTCGATGCGTCCGAATTTGGCGATTATCTCGTCAACGGCGCTTTCTACGCGCTTGGTGTCCGTGATGTCGCATTGAACCGCAATCGCCTCGACTGCGAATTCCTTCTTGATTTCGGCGGCGACTTTCTCGATCAGCTCTTTTCTTCGGGCGATTGCAACGATATTGGCGCCCTGGTTCGCCAAAGCCTTCGCCATCTGCACGCCCAATCCGGTCGAGCATCCTGTGATTACGGCGACTTGTCCGTTCAAATCAAAATACTTTTTTTTCATAACAGCTCTCCTGTTTCTTTGAGAAACGAATTAGATTTTACCGGAATTGCGCAAAAACTACAACGGATGACCACAACGAATAAGTACGACGAAGAGGTTGTTTTGCCAATCGAAGCCGTCAAGTGCTATAATCGTCCTTATGAAAATATCTTACGTCGGCAATGGAAATAATTTCGATCCCTTCGACAAGGAGTTGGAGATCAAAGGAGAGGAAGGGAGGCCGTTTTATGCGCCTGAGCCTCAGGATCTTTCCGATATCCCGCTGCCTACGAAGCTCGAGGGGCTTGTGGAGAAGTTGGCTGAGAACATGCATGCGTCATGGGCTTGCGAAAAAATCGGGGATGGTTGGAAATACGCTCCCGTATATGATGAGACGCATAAGACGACCCCGCGGC
>DMKZ01000156.1:0-4467 GCA_003454065.1 Spirochaetaceae bacterium | reverse complement strand
CAGATGAGGACAGGCGGAAGGATCGCAATGCTGCTCGCGATATCCTGAAGCTAATCATCAAATCAGGGCATGACATCGTTTGAGCCGGTGCGTTGCGACGATTGCTTGTTCTGACATTTCTTTTTGAAAAATTGGGTTGCAAGTGCTATAATCCAATGGTTTTCTCTGGATAAGACTTATGGGGGATTCGATATGAAGATAATATTCAATCCGGATGCTGATTTCGTTGCGAAAATGAGGGAGTCGGTGATTGCCAAAGGCGGCTATTGCCCGTGCAGGCTTGAGAAGAAGGAAGAGAACTATTGCATGTGCCAGGAATTTCGCAATCAGATCGCAGATTCGGAGTTCGAGGGCTTTTGCCATTGCCGCTTGTATTATAAGGAAAAATGATCGGCAATGAGAATCAGCTGCGCGAATCTTAAAAAGGACTATTCCCAGCTTCATGCCGTGAATGGCGTGAGCATCAGCGCCGAAGAAAACCGCATCACTTGCATAGTCGGGCGCAGCGGCGCAGGAAAAAGCACATTGATAAGGCTTCTGTCGCTTTTGGAAAAGGCTGATAGCGGCGAAGTGCTGTATGATGGGAGCAGAGTCGATAATCTCCGTCAGAAGGAGATATTGTCGATGAGAAGAAGCATGGGCATGATCTTTCAGTCGTTCAACTTGTTTTCTTCGAGAAACGTCTTGAAAAACGTGCTTTATCCGCTCGAAGTGGCGAAGGTTGCGAAGCACGAGGCGGTACGGACGGCGTATTCGCTTCTTGAGATGGTGGGCTTGGCCGATAAGGCGCACGACAGCATCTCATCGCTATCAGGGGGTCAGAAGCAAAGGGTGGCCATTGCCAGATCGCTTGTGCTCAGCCCGAAGGTTCTTTTTTGCGACGAGGCTACGAGCGCGCTTGATCCGCAGAGCACCAAGGATATTCTTCAACTGATAAAAAGCATTCAGCGCGAATTGAATCTCACCGTCGTGATGGTAACGCATCAGATGGAGGTCGTCAAATCCGTTTGCGATTATCTGGTGGTGATGGAAGACGGCAGGGTGATTGAGGAAGGGGAAGCTCAGGAGCATTTTGCCAACCCTCGCTCCGATACGCTCGCAATGTTTCTTAGGGATATGATGGTGGGCTCCGATGATGAGATAAAAGCGGATTATTATTTGCAATTCCTCGGAGATGTTACTGAAAAGCCGATCTTGTCGATACTTTCGAGAAAATACAATTTGGATTTCAATATCAAGGCCGGCGGAACGCGCAACGGAGGTTCTAAAACCATGGAGCTCGGCGGTCTGTACGTGGATATAGCCGGAAACGAGGAAGACAAGCGCGCTGCGATGAAGGAGCTTCGCGAGATGAGCGTGAAGGCTGTGGAATTAACGGGAAAAGAGGGAGTCCGATGATGTTCGATGCCTTATCTCTTACGCTCGAAAGCCTTGTTGAAACGCTTGAAATGGTGTTCGCATCGTCTTTTTTGTCCTTCGTCATGGGCTTGATGATTGCTGTTCTGCTGTTCGTTCTGCAGCCTGGCGGCGGAATGCATCCGAATGCGATTCTGCATGCCGTATTGTCGAAAGCCATAAACATAATGAGGTCGTTCCCTTTCATAATTCTGATAATACTCCTCATGCCTGCGACCAGACGCATAGTGGGAACTACGATTGGCGTTCGAGCCGCTGTGATACCTTTGTCGCTTGCGGCCGCTCCTTTCGTCGCTCGTCTTATCGAAAGCGCGTTTTCGGAGATAGACAAAGGCTTGCTGGAAGCTGCCAGGATCATGGGCAGCCGCAATTCGGATATAATATTCAAAGTGCTTATTCCGGAATCCCTGCCGCAGATTGTGGATGCGATCACGATGACGGTCATAAATCTCATAGCCTATTCCGCAATGGCGGGAACCGTCGGCGCGGGAGGACTTGGCGATTTGGCCATAAGGTACGGATACCAGAGGTTCAGGACCGATGTGATGTTTGCTGCGGTGATAAGCATAATTCTGATAGTCGAAGTCGTCCAAGTGGCAGGCAGTCGCATTTCCAAACATTTGAGGGATAGGAGATAGTCGCGTGAAGAAAGAGAGTTCGGGCATGTTCGACAAGATGGAACCGCAGAAAAGGGAGCTTTTGGACAAATATGCCGACCTGGTGGTCAGATATAATTCCATATTCGATCTCACTAGCGCCTCGAATAAGGACGATTTCATCGAGAACCATATCGAGGATGCTTTGCTAGCTCTTGATGCGATCAGAAAGCTCATTCCGGAAAAATGCGAAGTGTTCTATGATTTGGGTTCCGGATGCGGCGTTCCGGGAATTCCTCTCGCCATCTGCATGGAGGATAAGCAGGCGGTCTTGGTGGAAAGGGGTTCGAGACGCGCGGATTTCCTTTCCTTGTGCGCGGCCAGTCTCGGACTTGGCAAGCGCGTGCATGTGGTGAAGACCGATATAGGCGAAATTTATGATCAGATAGGATTTGCGGTGTCGCGCGCAGTCGGGCAATTCGAGGAAATGGAGGAGCGCCTTTATGACAGTCTTTCGCATGGCGGAACTCTCGTGATATACAAGGGCAGGCTGGACAAGACCGAAAAGACATGCTTTTCATATTTCAGAAACATCGATGTCGTCCGATTGGATTCCAAGAACAAGGAAAGATGTCTTTTGGTTTTGCGCAAATGATGCGCCATTGAGCGAGGCATTCGGTTGTGAAAAGAAGCTTTGTTCTATTTCTGTCTTTTTCAGTGTGTTCCATCGGCTCTTTTCTGCATGGTGCGGAGCTTGTGCGGGATCTTTCGCAATATTCGAGAAAACCGGACGATAAGATAGCGTTGGTCCTCTCGGGCGGAGGAGCGAAGGGCATAGCGCATATTCCCGTTTTCGAAATGCTCGAAAAATACAACATCGTTCCCGACTATATCATCGGCACTAGCATGGGTTCGCTCATGGGTGGGCTATATGCTTCCGGATTGAACGCGTCCGAATTGGCCGAACTGGTCATAAATGAGAATTTCGTTTCTCTTTTCAGCACTTATCCGCCGCCGCCGATGTCTCCGCTCGATTCCATTGATCCGTCCAGGAGCGAACTTGTCGGGTTCAGCTTCGATGAGCACGGCTTGTCCGACAGATCCGGAGTCATTGATGATTTTCGGATAACATCGCTTCTGAACCGATATGTCTATCCGCTTGGAAACAAATCGGATTTCGATGATCTTCCCGTAAAGTATCGCGCAGTAGCCTATAATTTCACAAGGAGAGAGCGTGAGGTGATCTCCGAAGGCAATATTGTCGAGGCCATGCGCGCAAGCATGGGGATACCTATCATATTCCAAATATACAGGATTGGCGAATGCGGGTATCTCGACGGAGGGCTTGTCGATAATATTCCCGTCTCGGTAGCGATGGATTTAGGCGCGAACATCATCATAACCAGCGATGTGACGGATAAGGACGATAAGGCGGGCGATTCCTTCATAGCTCTTGGCGCCAGGCTCATCAGCCAGGTGAACCAGACAAGGTTCAATTCGATCGATCCCGGCAAGAACAGCACGATTTACATAGCTCACGACAACTCCGGTTTCAGCATGCTCGGCTTCCATAAGGCGGCTGAAATCCTCGAACGCAGCAGGAAGACGGTGGAAGCGTTTGATTCCGATTTCGCAAAGCTGATGGCGGAAGGGGCGTCTCATCCTTCGGATCGGTTGTCCTCGAAAGGCGTTGTCGCCAGGGTTCGCCTTTCCGATGTGTCGAATAGGACGCGCGATGATTCGGGCGAATATCCCGATGAGTCCTCGTATGAACTCGAAGAATATTTGTACGAAAGGTTTTCACGATACGCCGGAAGAGGAATCGATTCCGATTTTCTCGATGAATTTGAAGCCGAATTGTCCGATGTCAGAACGAGATTGGATCTGGACACCATAGGCTATGTTCTCGATGATGTCGGAGATGGCGCATACGATGTCAGGATACGCTTCGGCGAGAAAAAGCCCGCCAAGTTCAGAATAGGCATATCGCAGGATTTGGGGGCGACCGCTTTCGGCATGAAAGGATACCCTGCTGGCTATGAGCTTGATCCGACTCTCAAGATAGGAATCGATTTCTATTCCAGGAACGTGAAGCATCTGGTGAATTCGTTCTCGCTTGCGTTGAAAAGGGACATATCCGTTTCGCTCGGCTATGAGCTGACTTACAGAAACAGGTTTTCGCCATATTACTTCCAATATCGCATGGACTACGATGCCGGGATCATTTTCAACGGCGGAAGCAAGATAAAGCGCTTTTTCGAGAATTACGATCGGGCTATCGGTTTTGAAGCGGATTTCTTTTTCGATGAAAAGGACTTCGACATATCGATAGGCTTGAGAAACAGCATTTACGTTCTGAACAAGGCGATGCGCGATTTCGACATCAGAAAAGACAGCGATGTCCTGTTTGCCAGATTCAGAGGCATTTTCCTGGATTCGCACGTTCCGCGCATAA
>DMKZ01000073.1 GCA_003454065.1 Spirochaetaceae bacterium | reverse complement strand
CTGTCAGATGCTCTTTGCCCGAGGCTTTCGGCGAGCCATGTTCGGACGCCCGTTCGAACGGAATCTGATGTTCGACATTTTGGGATCATGCAAGGCCTATCGCCCGAATGGCGAGATTCCAGCCGCTGATGCTTTTGCCGGTGATTTGTGCTTGAGCATAGGCGTTTTCGACGGCGTCCATAAAGGCCATAGGAAAGTGCTTTCCGTTTTGAAGGACGAGGGTGTGAAGGCGCATGCCAAGACCGCCGTGCTGACATTCAGCAAAAACCCGAAGGATTCCTTTTATGCTGATTCCCAGATGGAAATCATGAACGTAAAGCAGAAATCCGATGTCATATTCTCAGTGGGAATAGATTATTTCATCGTCTTGTGCTTTACGGATGAGATCAAGCGGATGAGCGGCCGCGTTTTTTTGGACGGGCTTTTTGCCGAAAGAGTTGTGCGGCTGGTTATCGGTCGGGATTTCAAATGCGGGAACCCTTCGCAACCGATGTCGGCTTGCGATATATCGAAGGAATACGGAAACCGCATTGTCATAGTCGATGATGTGGTATGCGATGGCAAAAAGATTTCCAGCACGATTCTTAGGGGAATCATTCGCGACAAAGGCGGCCTCAGCGATGAAGACATGAGAAAATATGTTGTCTGATCCTATTTTCGCCCGAGTGCGTAAGGTCTGCATCATGTGCCATAGGCTCGTATTATTGCATAATACCATATAATGAAGTAAAATCAACAAAAGATTTTGTGTTTTGCCGTTGTTCCGGCGATATGCATGCGGGAGGGGTTTATGGACAAGATCAAGGTCAAGATTTGCACTGGCGGAAGGTGTTTCATGCAGGGCGGTTCGGATCTTCTGACATATAACGAGTTTCTCGATGAGAGCCTTGTGGCAAAATGCGATTTCGAGGAATGCAATTGCCTTGGAGAGTGTAAGAAAGCGGAGAAATCGGGTCTTGAGCCTCCGTTTGCTGTCGTTAACGGCAAAGTCCATGACGATATGACGCCGCAAAAGCTTTACAGGGTCATTATGGAGCAATAGCAATGCTTGAACAGAATAACCAATACAACATTTTGAATCGCAAGATCGATACGGAAGTGATCAAAGCGTTTTTCAACGGAACGCTTGAGGATGATATCGACAAGATACCATATAGGGTTTTTCCGAAAACATCGGCGAAAATCAACAAGTGTTGCATTTTCAAGGAAAGGGCCATGGTCAGATACAGGATCATGGAGCTTTTGGGAATAAACATAGAGAAATACGACTTCGAATATCTTCCCTTGACGTCGCATTTGGAATTCGTGCTTCACGAAGGGGTGGATGATTTTCCGCTTCTCACTACGGTTCAGCTCGGATGCTATGGCTGCCCTCCGGAGCAATATAGGATTTCAGACGCATGCAGAGGGTGCACTGCCAGGCCATGCACGACCAACTGCCCCAAGGACGCCATCGTTTTCATAAACAACCGCGCATACATTTTGGAAGACAAGTGCGTGAAATGCGGAAAGTGCTTTTCCGTATGTCCTTATCACGCCGTCCTGCATCTTCCCGTTCCTTGCGAGGAGGCATGTCCTGTCGGCGCTATCCATAAGAACGAACAGGGTCATGCCGAGGTCGATCATTCCAAGTGCATAAGTTGCGGCAAATGCATACATTCCTGTCCTTTCGGCGCGATTGCGGAGAGAAGCGCGCTTTTTCCGATTCTGAAGATGCTGAAGAACAGGGAGAAGATGGTTGCGATGATAGCCCCCGCTATCGAGGGGCAATTCCCTGGAACTCTTTCGCAAATCAAGTCAGCGCTTCTGAAGGTCGGTTTCAGCGAGGTCGTCGAGGTTGCGGTCGGTGCTGAGGAAACGAGCATAAACGAAGCGAAAGAATTGCAAGAGAAAAAGAAGGAAGGGCTTGGTTATATGACTACGAGCTGCTGCCCGGCATGGACGATGCTGGTGAACAAGCATCTGAAGTTCATGAAGCCCATAATCTCCACCGCTCTCTCGCCGATGGGATATACGGCAAGGATGTGCAGAAAGGCCTTTCCGGGATACAAGACTATTTTCATCGGCCCTTGCCTTGCCAAGCGGAATGAAGGGTTAATGGATCCGAATGTTGATGGCGTTATGAATTTCAATGAATTATCATCGATTTTCATGGCTTTGGATATCGAAGTCGGAGAAATGGAAAAATCCGATTTGGGCGATTCCTCTACCTTCAGGGACTGCAGGGACTTTTGTTTTTCGGAAGGTGTTGCCGGTTGCGTTCTCAATAGGGTGGAGAATCGCGACGATATGAGGATAATGCCGATAAACGGCCTCGACAAGAAGAAAATCGCCATAATGAGAACTTGGGAGAAAAAGCCGCCCGAAGCCGACCTCGTGGAAGTGATGTGCTGCGAAGGCGGGTGCATACAGGGTCCTTCTTCCATAACGAAACCGTCTCTGGCTATGAAATTCAGGGGTAAGGACTGAAAGTGACAAGCAAATTCGAGAGATCCAGACGCAAATACAAGCCTAAAAAGACAGATGCTTTTACGCATGCGCTTTCAAATGTCTCTGCCAGCGAGGCCGAAGATGGAACGGTTCGCTTCAAATCGGGGTTTGATTTCTCCTTTGCGGGGAAGCGCATCGGAAATGTTGCCATTGTGCTTTCGGATAGGTTGAGGCCGGGCGTCTGCAATTGCATTGCGGGGGTGCATGAAGCGATAGTCAGGCACTCGCCCACTTCCGTTCTTTACGGCGCAGTTTCGGGTTTTTCCGGATTTTTGGAGGACGGTCTTAAGGAAATCACGAGAAACGATGTGTCCAGGCGCATGAATCGCGGCGGCTATGACTTTCTCGGCGCCAGCGACTTCAAACCGGAAAAAGACGAACAATTCGAAACGATAGCGCGGATATGCCGCCAGCGTGATGTGAACCTCATAATCCTGATCGGAGGCGACGAGCTTAATTCCGTTTTGCTGAATCTCAGCGGATATTTCGAATCCAACGACATTCAGATTAGAATAATATCGATTCCAAATTGCGTAAACGGCGGAAAGACGCCAGGCTTTTCGGATTATGTTTTCGGCGCAGACACGGTTTCGAGGATGTATTGCGAAGCGATAGGGAATATTCAATTGGAATCGGCTTCTTCTGCGAAGCGTTATCATTTCGCGAGCGTTTCCGGACCTAATGCTTCGAGAACGCTTTTGGAATGCGCTCTTGCTTGCCAAAGCACGCTGACTTTGATAGGCGAGGAAATCAGGGGCAAGAAGCTCACTTTCGATAATGTCTCGGATGCAGTGGCTGATTGCGTGAAAACGCGTAAGATAGCAGGGAAGAACCATGGCGTGATAATTTTTCCGGACAACTTGTTCGAATATGCGAGCGATACCAGGTTGCTTCTGAGGGAGCTGTCGTCCATTCGCAGGGAAAGAAAGGCGGCAACGCCCGAAGATGAGATGGAATATTTGTCGTCCGCATCCTTGAATGCCCTCAATTCTTTGCCAAAGCCTTTTCGAAGCGGCCTGCGCAAATGCTTTTCCAAAAACGGTCAGATTGAATATTCCATGATCGAAACAGGTTACATTCTGGCTCAAAAGGTCGCTGAAAAACTTAGCGATTATTATTTCAATTATGAAATTCATGACTTGGATTTCGAAGCGAATTGCGCTTTTCCGACTAACTTCGATTGCACTTACTCCTATAATCTCGGAATATGCGCAGTCCTTCTCGGCATGATGGGGAAAACTGGCTATGTTGCGGCGATTGACGGTCTTGAAAAGAAGCCGAAGCATTGGTTGGGATTGGGTATTCCGCTGCAGCTTCTTATGAGTGAGGAAACGAGAGGCGATCGGAAGACGAAGGTTATCAGAAAGTATTCCGTCGATTTGAATTCGAAATTGTTCGACAGGTTCAGAAGTGTTCGGACTGCTTTCATGCTGAACGATGAATTTTCGTTTCCAGGTCCGATAGACTATTCGTCAAAGGAAATCGAGAAGCCATATTTCATTCAATTTTCCAATGAGATCCATCTTTCGGAGCATGGAAACTATGGGTATTAAAAAGTGATGACAAAAGTATATTTCTCTAAAGTTTCGGATTGCCTTTCCGGTCTGTCCTTAATAAAAAACGGTCGGGAAAAGGCTTTTGCGCATATCGCTGAGTCCTTTTGCGACGATTTGGCCAAGGCTGCGAAAGATGGTTGCGGAATTTATTTCTCCAACACTCTTTGCCAATTTTCGGATTGCCTCGGCATGCGCTTTTGCGTTACGGATGTCAAGGCGCTCATTGCTGACGTAGGTCGCGAAATATTGCGGAAAAACGCTTCTTTGCCTGAAAAGATGCTCGTGATTCTGGGCTATAAGGATTTCAATGGTGTCGAATCGGCCGTCGCGATATGGAACGGCGAGATTGTTTTGGAAACATCCGATTTTGCCGATGCGCGAATCCGCGTGCAAGGGCAAGACTCGGAGAACTCCGGCTGCTTCACATTGTCGTTGGCACCTGTCAGCGGCATTATGGGTTTTATCGGTGAGATTTCGTCAAGCGTAGCGGTGTTCGCAATCGGCAGCCTTCCTGAGTATTCTACAATCGCAAGTGACGTTCGAAGCGAATTCATGTCTATTTCCAGAGAAACCGCCGCGACCGTTTTCTTTGCACAGGAAAAAGCGCATCTGAGCGTAGATGACGACGTATTCGAGGAAATGTCCGTTTCGTGCAATTATTATGAACCGAACTGCGATAGCTGCGGTTACGTGGATTTTGATGGCAACCTCTATCAGAAGATGCTGCTCACTTCATATCATGATGATGCGGAGATGCGAAATTATGATCCTCAAGACGGCTGTTCGAAGTGCGATTGCCATCAGACCCCGATTGTCCCTTTGCCCGATGCTTCCGGCAGGATTGTCGGCTCTGCGGCGAATGCGCAGGACAACTACGAAAAGGATTATCTTCCGCTATGCGATATGGATGGCTCTGATGGGCTTTTGGGGGCTTTCAGATCCGTTGCCTCGAATTTGGCGAATAAGGCAAGGATGATCGGTTCGAAGAAGTTCGTCTTAGGCCTTTCAGGAGGAATAGATTCCGCAGCAGCGCTTTTGGCTTGCCTTGAGGCTGCGAAGATGTTGAAATGGAAAAGCGAGAATATCGTTTGCATCTCCATGCCGTGCTTCGGAAGCTCGAAGTGCACGCAGGACAATGCCGCTGCGCTTTCCAAGCAATACAAGACTTCATTCATGCGCATACCGATTGCAGATACGGTTTCATCGCATTTCAAGGACATAGGCCACGATCCTGGCGTTTTCGACAAGGCATTCGAGAATGCGCAAGCGAGAATGAGAGCGGTTACGCTCTTTGACATGGCGAATATGCTTTCGGGATTGCAGGTAGGTACTGCCGACCTTTCCGAATCCATCCTCGGCTGGTGCACTTTTCAGGGCGACCAGGCGGCGATGTTCAATGTCAATATCGGTTTTTCCAAAACCCAGCTCAAGCAGATTCTCCGATACTATGCTGAAAAAGACAAATCAAAGGCGATTCTTTCGATTTTGAATACGCCGATTTCGCCTGA
>DMKZ01000049.1 GCA_003454065.1 Spirochaetaceae bacterium | reverse complement strand
TTGACCGCCATAACCTTCCTATCCGTGCATTGAGCGGAAAGAATCACTAAAAACAGAAACTTCCAATCCGTCTGCTCTTGGAGAAAAACTATTCTCTTCGGCATTGCGGCATCCAGCCTGTCGAACGCCATATCCAGCTTTAGCCTGTTCGTCTTGCTATCGATTTCCATAAGATGCGTCAAAGCCACTTGATGCCGTCAATAGGCCAGAATCTGAATATTCCGCGACCGATCACCTTGTTCATGCGAACCGGACCGAAATACCTGCCATCCTGCGAATTATCCCTGTTATCGCCCAAAGGAAGAATGAAGCCGCCTTGCAGAAACATCCCGTCCTTGAAGCATTTGCCGTCGCAAAGCGCACTTGCCGAATAGGGACGTATGCGGCAATCGGTCTCCGCCTTGTATTGCATGACGGTATAGTAGTCCAGCTTATCCATGCTTTTGCTTTCGATCGAAGAATCGTAATAGGCAAACGGCAAGGCATCCGACATGCCGTTCATCGAATACGAAGCCATTCTGCCGTATTTTGAAGAATCCTCCTCGTCTTTTTCATCAAGAAGCCTTCGAACGTATTTTCCGGTCGCGCTGCCCTCAGGTTCGGACTTCGGCGACGAGAACCTTCGCACTTGCAAATCGCCGTTTTTGAAAAAAAGCCTGTCGCCTGAAACGCCAACGGCCCTCTTGACATACAATTTGCCTTCCTTGCTGGGGTTGTATATGGAAAACGACACGAGAAACAGAAAATTCTCGAAATTCTCGCGAACAATCCCCTTGCTCTCATAAAAGGGGTTGTAGAAAACGATCACATCGCCTTCGTTAGCCCATTTCGCATCGGTCTTATGCCCGAAACTGCAAAGCTCGGTTCCATACGCTCTCTTATAGACGCCGATCCTATCCGAAACGTTAAGCGTGGCGCGCATGCTTTCGGAAGGAATGACATAAAGCTGAAACAAATACAGACTCGTTATGAACACGGCGAGGACGGCGAACGCAAACGAATTTATCCAGTCGAGCGCCTGCCCTTTCGCAGTTGCTTTTGCGGCCGCCGCCCTTCTCCTCCTCTCTTGCCTTTTGGTGAGAAAAATCTCGACCTTGTCCTGCATCCTGTCCAGAAAACGAATGCGATCGGCTGCCAATGACTTCTTATCTGCAAACATACTACGACTCGAACGCTATCAGGAACGGTTCTTCAGCTCGCGTTGGATTTCCCTCTTGATATCACGCTCCTTGATAACGTTCTTCTTGTTGACGAGCGTCTTGCCGCGAACCAGAGCCAATGAGCCCTTGACCAGATTCTTCTTGATGTAAGTCTGGGTTATGACAAGGCTGAACCCTTTCTCTTCGACTTTCCTCTTCAACCTCTTGATTTCCTGACGGTGACACAGAAGCCGCCTATGGCGCATCGGCTTATGATTGAATATGGATGATTCCTTATAAGGCTGTATCGTGAAGTTCACTAAAAACAAGGAGCCGTTCTCTATCTTAACATAGCTGTCCTGAAAAGAGAACATTCCGGCCTTCATGCTCTTCACCTCGCTGCCGACAAGCGCGAACCCGCATTCAATCGTTTCCACTATCTCGTAATTGAAGAAAGCCTTCTTGTTTCTTTGCAGAATCCTTATATTCTCCTTTTTCTTCTCCGCCATAATGCAATTATGCCCGAAGCACACCCGCTCAGACCTTGACCCCCATATATCCTAATCTTCTGCTCTCATAAGCGCAGACCCTCTCAATGCTCTCCGCCGATATGTCAACCCCTGCCGCTTCGCGAAACCCCTTATCCTGAATGAAAGACAGGTATCTTCGCATTCCCGGAAGCAAAACCGGAAAATCATCGGCGCATTCCCGACATGCCGGCGCGCACATATTCGTATTATAACCCAATTTCTCATCCGGTTCAAAGACCTTGCCGCAAGACGGGCATTCATGATAATCCGATGCGAAGCCCAAGCAAGCGAACACACGTTCCGTAAAATTGGCGAAGACCCTTTTGGAATCCATCCCTTCCTCCAGCAAATCGAAGCACTCGTCAGCAAGCGAATAGAATCCGTCGGGACCTTTGGAAGCAAAGAACGCGATGACCTTCACAAACGGAACCGCAGATAGGAAGCAATCAGGCTCCAAAAGCCTTTTGCGCACCTTCAACACCCTGGAATCCCTCAGCGATGCGAACTTATCCCCCTCCTTCCTATAAGTGTAAATCGTCCCTTGCGAGAAAAGCCCGAAAGCGCGCGAACCGCGCTTCCTCGCATCGTACTCCATGATATGCTCCAATCCGCTTTCGGTGAGGAAGGCATGAAGATAGTCCTTTGTCTTGACAGGCCTGGTGTTTATGAGAATCGCATTCTCAAAGCCGTTTCTGGCATTTTCAATCATCGTGCTTCAAATCCACGCGCATGCCGTCCTTGGCCAAATGCATGCGCTCGCAAACGCCTCTGGCATCTTTGAGCAGGTATTTCAACTCGAAGTCCGCATAGCGCGGGGAATAATGCATCAAATAGGCATTGCGCGACATCGAATCCTTTGCCACGGCCGCAGCCTCAAGGGCGGTCATGTGCTTCTTCTGATGCGCGGTCTCCGCCAAATCGTGCGTGAACATGCCCTCGATCATGAGGATGTCGGACTCGAAAGCGAAATCGGCCAATTCGTCGAAATACATGGTGTCAGTCACATAAGCGAACTTAAGGCCTTTGCGCTTGTCGCCCACCACATCGCACGACCTGACCGTCACGCCCGAATCGAGAACCACATCCTCGCCTCGCTGCAATCTGCCCCACATCGGACCTTTCGGAACATTGAAGCTCTCGGCTTTTTCGACAGAGAAAATGCCTGGTCTGGGTTTTTCCGTCATGCTGTAAGCATAGCACGGCTTCGTGTGAATCAATGGAAACGATTTTATCACAACCTCATCGTCCTCGAACAAGACGCTCTTTCCATCCACGGAATGAAAAACTATCTCGTAGTTTATGAACATGTCGAGGATTCTCCTGCTGGATTCTATGTATTCCTCCAAAAGAGACGGTCCATAGATATGAAGCGGCTCCGTCCTATCGACCTGACTTGAAAGCATAAGAAGGCCGGGCAAACCGGTCAAGTGGTCGGAATGCATGTGCGAAACGAAAATGCTGTCTATTCCCTTCCAGCCCAAGTCAGCCTTTCGAAGCGCGATTTGCGTTCCCTCTCCGCAATC
>DMKZ01000071.1 GCA_003454065.1 Spirochaetaceae bacterium | reverse complement strand
AGCGGAATACTGTCATATTTTGCTGGTTTCCGGCGATTTTCAGACCCGAAAGGCATCAGGCGAAATCGGGCTCTGAGGTTTTTAGAAGCGCCCTTTTATATATCCGATGCGATTTCAAGGAACAAAGCCCTGTTCCTGTCATCCAAATCATTTGCAATCGAATCGCGGATTTTTCCGTGGTAATCGTTTACGAATCTTATTTCGCGTTCGGTAAGCATGGATTTGTCTATGAGCTTTCGCTCATAAGGCATGAGCGTCAAAGGTTCGAAATGCATGAAGCCCGGTTTGCCGGTCGTGGCTACGGAAATGACAGTGTTTTCTATTCTGACGCCGAAGCGACCCTCCTCATACGATCCCGGCTCTATTGTGAAAACCATTCCCGGATAAATCTTGAAGAGCGATACGTTGTTTTTGAGGCTTGAACTCAATCTGGGAAAATCGGCATGAACATTTCCGACCATTTCAACTCCATGGCCTATGCCATGCGGAACCGAAATGCCGAATTCGAATAATATCGACCGTGCAAGAAAATCCAACCTGTATCCATCCGTTCCGAATGGGAAATCTATCATCTGAAGATAAATGTGGGATTTGAGCACGGCTGTGTAGTGTCTCTTCTCGTCGGCAGTAGGCTCGCCGAAAACAAGAGTTCTTGTATTGTCCGTAGTTCCGAAATCATATTGCGTTCCGAAGTCCAGCACCAAAAGACCTCTGGATATTTCGCTGGAATCGTCTTTTTCCGGAACATAGTGGCAAATCGCGCCATTAGGACCGAATGCGGAAATAGTCTGAAAGCTGTCCGAAAGAAAATACCTGTTCTTTTTCCTTTCGTCAGATATGGCATCAGAGACATCCGTTTCCGTTTTAAAGCTTTCGCCCGACTTCAAACGGCAAAGAAAGCTCGCAAACGCAATCGAGTCGAACCGAAAAGCCAACCCGATGCTTTGGGATTCCTCAACTGTTTTCGAAACTTTGAACTTGTCGAACCAGAATCTGTCATACGGTTTGCAACTGTAATTCTCAAGCGAGAAAACATTGAACATTTCGGCCGGATAATCCGAATCTGCAAAATAAATCGATGACGAGAAAGGAATGAGGTATTTCGCTTTATTGAAAAAATCGTCAAGAGAAAAAACGCTTATCTCCTTCACGAAGCTTTTCCCATCCTCGCTGCTTCTCAAATTCGAAAAATCATAAGCGAGCTTGTTGCCGAGCCTGCCTTGAATGAACAAATATCCCTTGTTTCCGGAAAGAATGAAAACGGATGGCGGAAGCATCGACGGCACATTATCAAAGCACCTGATATTCAATATCCATGCAATGTCCGAAGGGTTCGAAAAAATCAAAAAGCCGTTCGGGTCCTCCAACCTTGATTCCGCAGCGATTGCATTGAGCTTCAGGACGCGCGGCGAAAAAATCTTGTCAAAGCTGTTCGGCAGCCCCAGATCCTCTACGTCATCAACGGTATAGGTCGTGGTTTGAGGCCTATCTTTGCATACCCAATTGAACAAATCAACATTCTTCAGCTTGACTTTATCGCTTCTTCTTATTGCGCCAAGATACACTCCGGAGTGAATCACCCTTTCGTTCGCAGCCAGAACAAATTGTCGGCCTTTCATCTCATCCGCCTTGCGCAATACCGAAAGATAGCATGAATCCTCGGGATCATCGGATGTAATGGTCAGCCTTAGATTTGCTAATCCGTCGAACTTACCCTTGAGCTCGATCTCATATCTGGAATCCGTAACGAAATAAGCGATTCCGTTGTAAAATAAACATGCGGCAGCCTCATCAGCGAAGCCGAACAGGTATTCAAGCGCCTTATATCGCTTTTCTTCGCCAGAATGAAGTATCGGTGATTTGTTTGTGAATACAACAGCATCCGCCCCGACTTCGTCCATGGCAGCCAGAACGGATGCAACGGCTTCGCTAGCTGATGTTGTATCTCTTCTTGAACTTTTCAATTTTACCTTGTGTGTCAACGAATTTCTGCGTTCCGGTGAAGAACGGATGACATGCCGAACATATTTCGACTTCCATATTCTTCTTGGTCGTTTTCGTCTTTATGACATTACCGCAAGCGCACTTTATCTCACACAATTCATATTCCGGGTGAATCTTCTTCTTCATTTTTAGCCAATCTCCTTTGCTGATTTCCAAACAGCAATTCAAGCAACCTGATACATTCTACTGATTATCATTCTTTTGTCAAAACCTCTAGTACATGAACATAGTGCGCACGATGGCTTGTATGTCCTCTTCGGCTGCAGGCAATTCGAAGACGCACGTTTCCCCTTCGCTATTCTGCATTTCGAAAACGCATTCCTTGTCTTTCTTGGGATCCGAGGACATGTCGTAAACGAAATAGATGCGAAACGAAGTCTTTTTGTTGTCATAAGCCAGATCGGCGGGATAAAGCTTGCTGTCGCCTTTCTTGTAAACGAAGGAATGCTGCCTTCCGAGAGAATCAACTAGTGGAGACTCGATGAATTCTGCCATTTTCTAACCTCTTGACATTAGTATTTTGCGTATTTCATTGTATTTGCGACGAAAAATTTTGATAAAGCTATCCTTACATGCCACTTTGCGAATTATGAACCTCGCCAAGACGAAATCATATTTCTCTTTCAACGCTTCGAACAATCCGCTTTTGAGCGTTTCAAGCCTTGATGCCTTATCGAAGTTCTCATCATCGGAAAAATAGAAACCGTCCTGTCTCATGAAAGCGAAAAGATCAGACAATTCCTTTCTTAACTGAAGCTTGCTCCATGAAGAATCCAATCTGCCAAGCAAGGCATCGAAAAACATTTTCGAAAATGCCTTCTGGAGCGATGAATTATCCGAAGAAGGGAAAAAAGAAGATATGAAATGCGCATAGCATTCATAATTCCCGGTATTCAGCACCGAGTCGATGATAGGGTTGAGATAGTCTATCTTATTGAAATATCTTATAGCGTAATAGTTGAATCGATCATTGTGCAAACCGACCAGTTTGGAATTAAGCTGACTCGTGGAATAATCATTCAATCCGCTGATGAAATCAATCAGGTCTATGTTGTTGGGCGTCCTGTTTATTTCGCCTGCGAATTGCAGCAGAAGCGAACGGATGTCAGGCGGAATGCATTTGCATTTCGAAAACGAAAAGAAATAATCCGAAATAACATCGAACAAAAGCACATAGGCCGTGCTCTTTTTCTTTTTTCTGACTATAGCGCCAAGGAAATATCGCAGATTCTCGGTATCAAGGCATTCCACGTATCCTCTTATGAATTCCTCGTCGCTCGGCTCACCGTACGAAAAAATGAAGAAATCAAGGACCTCCCTCGCAAGATGCTCGCTTTTTTCGCAATCGGAAAAATGCTTGTAATACGAATTCAAAGCGATCAGCAGCCGATTATGCTCCCATGCCATAGGGGCGGTTCTGAAAAGATAGACGAACATGTCGTATATGTCGGACAGCTCTGTGCTCAAGTGCCCGTACGAACTCTTGTCTATGAAGTCGTTGAAGAAGACGAGATCATCGCTTCTATCCCTGATCGCCAGATAATATTCCTTGTTCGGATTGGCTATGATGCTATGCGGAAAAAAGCAATTGGAGCCTATTGCGACTTTCTTTTCGAGACTTCTTATCTTGGCGATAAGACCCTTTTCGCTGCTATCAAGGAATACGAGATCGAATTTATGATCGATAGGAACCGATTGGATCGTGTCGCCTATGGAATAGGAAATCCGATTCGCCAAACGAACGGGAAGAGAAGACAACAAGGCTTCGAGCCATGCCCAGCAATTCTCCATAGTATCCGAGAAATACAGCACATCCGCGCCTTCCAACATGTAGATCAGATTTTCTATCAGGAAATCCGAGGTAGAACTTTCCTTGAACAGCTCCGGATTCGCATCGATCGTCTCTTGAGCATTCAGCCGTTCGGCATTATCGTCGAAGGCAATCCCGTCATGCGCTTCCTCGCCGCTTCCTCTCTCTGCGAAATCCATGAAAAGCACATCGCGATTCTCAGCGCTTTCGCGTTCGATCATCACCCTGTCGTAGAATTTCTTGAAAAGTATCTCATTTGCGAGCATGAACGAATATATCGGAAACTTTCCGGAGATCGACCTTTCCACGCTCTTCCCGCCAGGGATTGAATAGCAGCATTTCAGAGTGCCGTATCCATTAGCCTCTGCAATATAAGAGAATTTCGTTCTTTCCATGCTACCGTCGAATTCACGCGAATCGCACGTATAATTGCATCCGATCGAATCGAATAGGTTTTCCGTATTCATCCTATGAACTCCTGAAGCATACTGGTCTTCGGAACCAAATCCGGCGGAATGGGATTGACCTTGTACAAAAGATTCAAAAGCCTTTGGGCTGTGATGTAGCAGCTGATGTCATCGCTAGGCCTAACCGATCTGAGCAAAGGCACTGCATAGACAAGCAGCACTCCGATCTCATACGA
>DMKZ01000143.1 GCA_003454065.1 Spirochaetaceae bacterium | reverse complement strand
TGATGCCTCAGACCGTTGAGGCCATAGAACATGCCAAAGCAGCAAAGGTTCCCATTATAGTCGCTATTAATAAATGCGATCTTCCGGAGGCTAATCCCGACAAGGTAATGCAGCAGCTTTCCGAGTATAATCTCATACCGGAGGAATGGGGCGGCGATACGCAATTCGTGAAGATATCCGCGAAGAAGCGCGAGGGCATTGACGATTTGCTCGACTCCATCATAGTTCAGGCTGAAATGCTCGATTTGAAAGCAGATCCGACCATAAGGGCTACCGGAACGATTCTAGAAGCTAAAATAGATCAGGGTCGAGGCGTCGTAGCTACGGTGCTTATAAAGGAAGGCACATTGTCGAAGGGCGATAATTTCGTCGTAGGAATCTATCAGGGCCATGTCAAGACAATGACCAACGACAAGGGCAAGAAAATCACTCAGGCGCTTCCGTCGGATCCGGTCGAAATCACAGGATTGAGCGATGTTCCGAAAGCGGGAGATCCGTTTCAGGTTACGGAAGATGAGCATACAGCCAAGGTCATTTCCGTGAAAAGGCAGGAGCTCGAAAGGCTTGGCCAGCTTCATTCGTTCAAGAGGATTTCGCTTGATAACGTCTATGATACGATAAGCAAGGGCGACATACCAGAATTCAACATCATCATCAAGGGAGATGTGCAAGGCTCCGTCGAAGCGATTTCCTCAGCTATTCAGAAACTCGAGACTTCATTGATAAAGCCTGTGATTCTGAGATCTCAGGCCGGTGCCATCATAGAGGATGATATCAATTTGGCTTCGTCCGTCGAAGGCGGCGCGCTGATCATCGCTTTCAATGTCAGGCCTACTCCAAGGGCTCAGTCAAAGGCGGAAGCGGAGAAGATAGAGATAAAGAAATACAATGTCATTTACGATATAATCGAGGATATCAAGAGCGCGATGGAGGGCAAGCTCTCCCCGGTCAAAAAGGAGATGGATATCGGAAAATTGGAAGTCAGGCAGATATTCAAAGTTCCGAAAGTCGGCATAGTCGCAGGCTGCATGGTCACTTCGGGCAAGATCACGAGAAAGTGTTTCGTCAGGGTGATTCGAGACAGCATTCAAATCTCGCAAAATCCAATAAAGCTCAACTCGCTGAAGCGTTTCAAGGATGATGCCAAAGATGTTTTGGAAGGGTTCGAATGCGGCGTAGGGCTTGAGAATTTCCAGGATCTTCAGGCTGGAGATATCTTGGAGGCGGTGGAAGTCGTCGAAGTCGCTCAAAGCCTTGAATTCTCCGATGATGCGGTGATTTGAACATGAAGTTCGTACTCGCCACTTCCAACAAGCATAAGATCGAGGAGTTCAAGGCGCTGCTTGCTCCGCATGTTTTGGAAACAGTCGGGGGGCTGGATGTCAATGAAAACAAGGACTCTTATGCCGGCAATTCGCTCGTAAAGCTCGATGCGCTTGTGGATTGGATGTTCGAGGAAAGGGATGGCGTGAATGCCGATACGATTTGCATCGCAGATGATTCCGGCATAGAAATCGATGCGCTTGACGGCGGTCCTGGGATTCGCTCGTCTCGGTTTCTTCCCGAATTGACACAAGACGAGAAGAACAGGAACATTGTCGAAAAGGTGCGCGAAACCGGCAAGACAGGCGCGAGGTTCGTATGCTGCATTTCTTTTTTTGCGGGGAAGACGCAAGTCAAACGCCAGGTGATTTCGCAATGCAGCGGAAGAATCATAAGCGATGTCAGCGATATAGTCAGGACGGAATGGGATTTCGGATACGACCCCATATTCGTTCCGGACGGGTTTGACAAGCCGTTCAACGTTTTGACAAAGGATATTAAAAACAAGATTTCGCACAGGGCTCTCGCTGTCAGAGGTATGCTGAAGACGCTTGCGGAAGGGAAACGCTGAGGTTGTTATGAGGCTTTTGATCGCATCTGATATTCACGGCTCGTCGTTCTGGACTGAGAAGCTTTTGAAAAGGATAGACGAGGAGAACCCGGACATGGTCGTATTGCTTGGGGATCTTCTGTACCACGGCCCGAGAAACGCCTTATCCGAAAAATACGATACTGCGATTACGGCAGCGCTTCTCAATGGCATTAAGGAAAAGCTTTTGTGCGTCAAGGGGAATTGCGATAGCGATGTGGATCAATGCGTGCTGGATTTTCCGATTATGGCGGAATATGCGGTTTTTGTAGTGAACGGACATAGGGTGTATGCCACGCATGGCGATAAATTCAATAAGGAGAATCCGCCGCAGCTCATGCAGGGCGACATCCTTCTGAACGGGCACTTTCATGTTCATGAGGTTTCCCTTTTCAATACAGGCAAGAACATTTATCTGAACCCTGGTTCCGTTTCGATTCCTAAAGGCGGCAGCGCGCATAGCTATGCGATGATTGACGATGATGTCATGTCGATAATGTCGTTGGAAAACCGCAATGTCATCGCTTCAAACGACAAGTGGCTCAGATGAGCAATGCCGCATCTTAAGAATTATGGAGTTTTAAGAAGTGCTAAAAAAGCTCTGTCGATTCCATCGGCTGAGCCGATGGAATCGACAGAGTTCTGCAGCTGAATATGC
>DMKZ01000097.1 GCA_003454065.1 Spirochaetaceae bacterium | reverse complement strand
CGGATTATAAGTGAATGCAGGCTTCACCGGCCTTCCGAGGTGCACCTCCATGTTGCTTGCGCGTATGCTCTGCGGTTTGATTTCCTTTCCTATAATCAATTCGATCGTTTCCGTCGCGCTTTCTGCTCCGTAATCGAGCGTCAGCGTCACGATAACAAGCTTGCCGTCATTCCCTTCGCCGTTAACCGAAATGCAAGACGATCCTACGTCAGTCTCTGCAATCGCATCATCATCGGATTTCATATCCGATATGCTGACGCTCTCAGCGACATCAAAAGCAATTTTCTGACTGCTGCCCGTGGAAATTGTCATTGTGCGACCAGCCTGCCCTTCAACAGGCGCAGGGATGAAAATCTTGTTAGCCTCGACGCGAATAGGCACGGATTTAGAAGAGAACGATTTGTTCCATCCCGCCATCGCCACCAATTTCGCCGCGCCTCCCAAAAGCAATCCTTTCAAGCGGCCGTCGGCTGAGACAGACGCCACATCCGCTGGCTCTACGTTCCCATCCTTGATGAGTTTCCATGTGACGATCTTGCCGCTGGCGCCTTCAGGCGAAACGACAGCTTCGAGAGAGACTTCCTTACCTGGAATCAAAGACACGCCGCTTGGCGAAACGGCGTTTCCGTCGGAATATTGGATAGCAACCGATTCCACAGGAACATATTTGGGTATCTCAACGAAAATGCGCGATCCCTCGACTTCCTGCCCTTCGCCATTCACAGCCCATATTTGAGCGGTAACCGTTCCGTTCGAAATCTCATCTTCGGCATCATCCTCCTTGCTGACTGTAAGAACGCCGTTGGAATCCACCGTAACATAGCCCTTGTCGCTTTTCCACTCGCCGCCTGCTTGAAGCGCTTCGGCAATGGAAGACATGACGCTTTCGGACAAAAGCGATGCGATATCGACTTTTCCCGTATCCGAATCCGTCAATGCCCTGACGTTGATTATGCGAGTGGCCGACCTGACGTCCGAAGGGTTCGATACCATTGCGATTTCAACCATTACCTCAAGTTTGCCCGCCTGCCGTGGCGTAACGGTATAAGACCTCAAATCGGATCTGGTGGTCTTGGCCGAGCCTTTCGTAACAGACCATTTGCAAGTGTAAGCGCTAGGCTGCGCATCATTGACCTCAACGGTCAGATCAAGCGATTCCCCAACGCGAATCGAATTGCCGGTATAATCGCATATAATGCTGACACCACTGTCCTTCGGCGCAGACGAATCCGTGTGCTTACATGAAAATATTGCCAACACAAGACAAAATGCAACCGCAAGGGCGGCCGGCTTGAAACTCCTGAACACTTCCACATCCCCCACTGCAGGCGATTACGCCAGACAGACATTCACATAGTCGAGTTGTAATGATTATAATGACAATATTGTTTTATGGCAAAACGGCAATGCTTTGCGGCAATGCTTTGCGCATTTCCTCTTCCCGAGACGAATGCTGCGGCAGCGAAAGCATGCGCCCGATAGAAAAAAAGTCCACTCGAAGCCGGAGGTCGCCCCGAAACAATTTTCAAAATGATGCGAAGCGATTTCGAATCAGGATGCCTTTTGAGAAAATCGGGAATACTTTGTGTATTTCCGATTTTCGAGGAGAGCATAATGGTTCAAAAGGACAAGCAACGGGAAGAAAAGAGCTTCGGGGCGGCCTCATCAAAAAAATATGCCGAAAGCGGGACTCGAACCCGCACGCTCTCATCGAGCTGGGGATTTTAAGTCCCCTGTGTCTACCATTTCACCATTTCGGCAAAAAAAGCGGCAATATGCGAAAAAAATCAAGATTCCTCTTCAGGCTTGTTTTCGACCAGCATAGGCTCTTCCTTCGATCTGATGGACGGCGAGAATATCCTTTTGAAGAAAGGCACCTTGCCGGAATACACCTTCTCCCCCTCTTCCTCAGCCTCTTTCAACGCCGCAGCCCAAGCCGTACCGAATCCCGGACTCGACAGAAGAAGCTTGTCTATCGCCGTTTGAAGAACCTGGGCTCTGGCTATTTCGCGCTGCTCATGCTTCTGAAGAGCGACGGAAAGGGAAATCCTGAAATTCTCGTTTTCCTTTTTCAGTTTTTCGTTCTCTTCCTTAAGCTTGGTTATGCCTTCGCTCTCAAGCTCCATCTTGTCGTTCAAGGACGATTTGAGGCGCTTGACTGACTCGACAAGCTCCTTCTTGCTTTTCATGTGCTTGATCGACGTAACGACATGCATTACGACGAGAAAAAAGATTCCAATCCCCAATCCTATCAAAAAAAACTTGTATTTCGCATCCATAATCCAAAGCAAAGCGAGCCGCTTGAGCATACTTCGAAAAGCTATTCGGCATGCGCACAACCCGCTTCAATCGTAAATATTCTAATTGTTTGGAAAAAACTAATCAAGAGATGCAAATCCGAATCATCTGATATCACGTTGTCTTAAGACCCGTAAGGCATAGGGCGTAATCTGGATTCGAGGTTTTTAGAAGCGCCCTGAAAGGGAATCAGACATATTCCTCGCCTTTTTCGATGGCTTTGACGTTGACATCGAACAAATCCGCCTTACGAGCAGGGATCACATGGTGCAAAGCCTGCGCTATGCTTTCCTTTCTGATGCAGCCGGTAACCTTTATCAAAGCGCCTGTGAGTATCATGTTTGCCAATGAAGGAAATCCCATTTCGTTAGCCAGCTGCGTTGCCGGTATGTAGAATGCCTTTATATCGCTTCGCGTCAGCTTTCTTGCAATCATGGTCGAATCCACGAAAACCATGCCGCCCTTGACGACAGAACCCTCGTATTTGTCAAGCGACGGATTGTTCATGACCATGAGAACATTCGGCGAATGAACTATGGGCGAACCTATCGGGGAATCCGACAATATGACATTGCAATTCGCCGTTCCTCCGCGCATCTCAGGACCGTACGATGGAAGCCACGACAGCTCACGACCCTCAAGCAAGCCTGCATACGCAATGACCTTGCCTGAAAAAAGCAGACCTTGCCCCCCAAAGCCTGCTATGACGATTTCATGATCAGCCATTCTCGCCTCCTTTCACATCCTTGTCGCGATACGCGCCTAAAGGGTAATACGGTATCATGTCCGTTTCGATCCATTTCAGCGCCTTCTGCGGAGTCATACCCCAATTCGTAGGGCATGCCGAAATGACCTCGACAAGCGAAAAGCCTTTGCCATCGACCTGATTCTGAAAAGCCTTTTTTATCGCCTTTCCGGCAGCATTCACGTTTTTGACGCTATTCACCGCCACACGCTCTATGTAATAGGGAGCATCCAATGTGGAAAGCAATTCGCAAATCCTGACAGGATATCCTTGGGTATTCACATCTCTGCCGTAAGGCGATGTCTGAGTGATCTGTCCGGGCAAAGACGTAGGCGCCATCTGTCCGCCTGTCATTCCGTAAATGGCGTTGTTTATGAAAATAATCGTTATATGCTCGCCGCGAGCGGCTGC
>DMKZ01000117.1 GCA_003454065.1 Spirochaetaceae bacterium | reverse complement strand
GGCAAGTTGCGCATGAAGAATTTTAACAGCTACCATACGATCCAATATGGTATCGTGAGCTTTATAGACATCCGCCATCCCGCCGCCGCCAATATGTTCAAGGAGTTCATAGCGGTGATCTAAAATGCCGAGTTCCACCTTGCGTCCCTCCAACCGGTTCCATTTCCATAACAAAATCCATACAGATACTTAAAGAACTGCTGAATACGATCTTTGCGCTCTTGCTGTCTCGTTTTCTGTCCGGCAGCAACATACATGGACTTATTAAGCGATTCTTTCATCGCCAGTTACAATCATTTGTCTTATATCCGTACGACGATCACACTGATATTATCATGGCTTCCTGCCGCAATAGCGGCCTTTACCAGATGATCGGCTATATTTTCCTCTGCGGATGCATTAAGAAGCATCTTACAAATATCCTCATCGGAGACTACAGACGTCAAACCATCGCTGGAAAGCATCAAAATATCGCCGTCACGGATTTGGAAAGCGCCAGTATCAACGACAAGATCCTCCGTCACTCCAACAGCGCGTGTAATAACATTGCGTTTCGGATGCTGACGCGCTTCTTCCGGGGTTATGGAACCATTATCCACCAAATCGGAAACCAACGAATGATCATGCGTGATTTGGTGCAACGAATTCTCTCGAAGAAGGTATAATCTGCTGTCGCCCACATGCGCCCAAACAATCTGTTTGCTTTCTTGATGAAAAATCGTCGCTGTCGTGCCCATTCCTGAGTACTTAGGATGATCGCATACAGTCTGCAATATGGCGTTGTTCGCCAAAAGCAGCGCTTTCTTCAATACCGCTTCATCAATCTGTTTCTTTGGGGCCAATTCTTCTTTTACAGTATCTACTAAAATGCGGCTTGCAACCTCTCCTGCCGCATAGCCGCCCATACCATCGGCGACAACGTATGTTTTATTTCCCAGTTCCGCTACGACGTCCTCATTTAATTCTCGTCGCGGACCGATGTCGGTAGCCAAATAGACTTGAGCCATACGCGTCACCTCCTCCAAACCATGATTCGTTGCGAATAATATCCTCATTCATCTCTGCAAGAGTACAGATTTAATTAATTATCATCGGCAAACAATGCGAATAGGGATATGTCCATCAAATGACCTCATACCGCAACAACGTATTCCCGAGACCGATTTCATCTCCCGGCAGCAAGCATGCATCCGACATTCGTTCGCCATTTACGAACAATCCATTAAGGCTTCCCGCATCATGAATGATATGACGATGACGTTCATATTCAACCGAGGCATGAAGTCGAGATACGTTAAGATCCGTTAAAATCAAATCATTCTGCTCACGACGCCCCAAATATACCTTCCGTTCGCCAATTTCAAGATACGCTTTCGCATCAATCCCGCGAATGACGCGCAAAGAAGCCAATCGGCGTACCGGTGGAAGATTAAGCGGCAGCGTGAAATCAGAATGAGAAAGCACTAAAGTATTGGATTCCGTATCCGCTACGGCTTTCGGTTTATTGTCCTCGTAAAGGGAAGAAATGGCAAAGCTTCCTTTAGAAAACGCATCGTCATCACGCAATCGAAGCGACAGCACACCATCCATGAAGCTGTCAGACTGAATCAATACCTTTTCAATAAAAACCGTCATATCTTCCATGAACCGCGCCGAGGACAATCGTTGATAGTCTTCTGTGCCAAGCTGTATTTCATAGGAATTAGGAACAATATATCCATTCCGAGTATGCTTGCGGCGCTCTTTGATTTCTTTTTCCAAGGCTTCACGCAGTTCTGCAGGTTCCAGTTCGTTTGAAAAACCACGATGAAATAAACCTGCCATATGCTTTTTCAAAAAGGATTCTAACCAGTTGAGCATGACCGAATCCCTCCCAACACATCATACCCCTTTATATTATAAGGCTCAAAACCATATTAGTCAAAGAACTCCCTTTCTGCGCCATCTTCATATTGATTGCGCAGTTGTCCGCATGCCGCCTGTATGTCGGTTCCCATTTCACGTCTGATCGTCGCCGAGATATGCAGTTTTTCCAAATATTTCAAGAAATCCCCGACCCTTTCCTTGGATGGCCGTTTCCAATGTCGTTCTCTAACCGGATTGATTGGAATGAGATTGACGTTTGCCATTTGACCACGCAATAAATTCGCTAAATCGCAAGCGTCCTTTTCCGTGTCGTTAACGCCGTGAATCAATATATACTCGTAAGTTACGCGTCGTCTTGTCGTTTCGCTGTACGATTTTCCTGCCGCAACCACGTCATGTATGGAATATTTTTTATTAATGGGCATTAATTCCGAACGCAAGCTGTCATTTGCCGCGTGCAGCGAAATCGACAAAGTAATCGGCAAATTTTCTTTTTCCAGCCGTTTAATTCCGGGCACGACGCCCGAAGTAGAAATCGCCACATTGCGATAGCTAAAATTCAAACAATATTTTTCATGCATCAATCGCAAAAAACCGAGCACATTATCATAATTCATCATGGGCTCGCCTGAACCCATAAGTACCATCGTATCCACTTTTTGTTTCTTTGGGCGCAAATAATCATTGATCCAAAAGATCTCAGCAAGCATTTCCCCTGCCGTAAGATTTCTCGTCACCCCATGCAAAGTAGAAGCACAAAACGTACATCCCATGGCACATCCGGCCTGCGTTGATATACAAACGCTGTTTCCATACGGCTGCCGCATCAAGACGGTTTCTACCGCCACCCCATCCTCAAATTGCAAAAGGAATTTTGAAGTAACGTCGTCTGCAGAATCCCATTGCATAATGCACACAGCCTTAAAAATTGAAAATCGGGAGGCGAGTATGCTGCGTAATTCTTTCGGTAAATTTTTCATCTCCTCAAAAGAATTTGCGCTTTTATGATATATCCAGTCGGCAATCTGTTTGGAACGGTATGCGGGGATTTGCAATTCACGGCAGCGTGCTTCTATTTCCTGTAGTGTTAGACCGAATAAATTCTCCATACACTTACCCCTTGCCTCTCCGAAGCCGCGCAATAAAAAAACCATCGATTCCATCGCGTTGCGGATAAAATTGCACCATATCATGACTTGACGGTTTTAACGGCAGATACGCGCCTGCGGACTCCAACCGGAATCCAGCATTCGCATCCAAAAAAGAACGCACTACGTCTTCATTTTCCTGCGGCTCGATTGTGCAAGTACTATAGACTATGACTCCTCCCGGTTTTACGACGCTCGCAGCTTTTTCCAGAATTGCCCGCTGCAGAAAAGGAAGCTGCTTTATCTCCTCTTCGGATTTTTTCCATCGTGCATCCGGACGTCTGCGCAACACGCCCAATCCGGAACATGGAACATCTGCAAGCACACGATCTGCTTGTGCAAAATAAGGTTCTCCTATTTCACGCGCATCCAAACATTGTGTCTCAATAATGGAAATTCCTAATCGTTTCGCATTTTCTTCAACACGTTTCAGCTTTGCCTCATAAATATCAAATGCGAGAATACGCCCCTGATTATTCATAAGCTCGGCCAAATGCGTTGTCTTGCCGCCAGGAGCGCTGCACATATCAATCAGGAATTCTCCGGGCCGAGGATCCAGTACGTGTGCAACCTGCATCGAACTTTCGTCTTGCACTTGGAAATAACCTTTCCGCAACGATTCCATACTTTCAAGCGCGCCATGTTTAGTACATATTATTCCTTCCGGCGTCCATTCGGAAGCATACGCTTCTGCCCCGTCCTTACGAAGCGACGCCAACAAGTCCTCTCTGTTCGTGCGCAGCCGGTTCGTCCGCAGCGAAAGCGCCGCAGGTGCATTATTAAACGCACAAAGCTTTTCCGTTTCCTCGCGGCCAAAAGCATGCAGCCAACGACGGATTAACCATACAGGGTGCTGCAACTTCAGCGCAAGATATTCGGGCGTATCATCTTCTGTAGGAAAAGCCCGTTCCGGCTCACGTACCGCAGATCTGAGCACGGCATTGACGAATTTCGCAGTTCCAATATGTCCGTACCTTTTTGCTAATTCCGTTGCCTCATTGCAAACTGCCGAAGCGGGAATCCTATCCAAAAAAAAGAGCTGGAACATCCCCAGCCGTAAAATTGCTCGAACAGCAGGCGTCATCTTACTCATCGGCCGCTTGGAATAGCGTTGGATAATCCAGTCCAGCGTTTCTCCGGCCTTAACGGCGCCATAGACGAGTTCCGTTAAAAAACGTCTTTCTTGTCCGGTAAAATGGTTTTTTTTGAAAACCTCTGTCAGCGCAATATTTGCATACGCTCCATCATCATGGACAGCTAAAAGAACTTTAACTGCTGCGCCGCGCACTTTATCCATTTGCATCCTCCGATTGTTCAGGCGATTCGTCTATAAGCATTCGAGTGATCTCTTGCCGTACCTGTTCAATATCTACATGTGTATTATAGCATGGCCCATTTGGTCGAATATTCATGACCCCGACGGCAGGAAGAGGATAAACATCTTGGATTCCGCTTGTTAAATCTCTCTCACATGCAATGGCCAAAACTGCTTTCGGACGGATATTCTTAACGGTCTGTCTTGCAAGGGTACCGCCTGTGACAACAAAAAAATGAAACCCTATTTCTTCTGCAAGCGATACGAGCGCACCAATATCGCATCCTCCGCAACGCTTACAGTTTGCCATCGGATCGCGCGTAATCTTATGCGGACAGCTTGCAAGCTGGAGACAATGTGGAGTCACCACTAAGAGACGATTCGCTGGTACTTTGATATGCTGCTGGTGTATAATCTGATTGCTCACGGCAATAAACGAGCGCTCGATTTTCCTGCGATTAAAGCCAAAAACCTTCCCCAATAAAATTGCAATTGGAAACAACAGATTAATCAGAGCATACGTCCT
>DMKZ01000144.1 GCA_003454065.1 Spirochaetaceae bacterium | reverse complement strand
TAATGCAAAAGACGGGACAAAGCGGGCATTTGACGTGCCTCCTGTCATATTATAGAAAGTCAGGCTGCCTGCTGTAAGCACATCAAGCGCAAAACCGCCGTCGCTAAACCCGACATCCGCCTGAAAATCGGCAAACGGATAAATGCCATAGCTATAATTCATGATAAACGTCTTCACTACGTTGAAAGTGGCATCCGGAGGCGGAGAAGAACCGGAAAACAACGCTTTGATGACTTCATCGGCACCCTCTATGCTCATCAATTTGGCCATATTGTATATCCTGATGTTCAATGAAGGGATGTTCAGCATGAAGCTCTTAGTGTCAGAGAGGTTCGCAGGGTTGATAAACAAACCGGATGGACCCGTGCTTAGCGATACGCCGGTTCCGCCAAGCGCCTCAAGCCTGCTATCGACATAAGAGAACGGCCTGTCCGAAAGACCTGGATAGAGGTAAGCGGAAGAATCGCCGTCAATGTCCGTTATCGATGCGAACAGGTAGAAAGAAGCGGAAAGGAACAGAGAGAAAATTCCTAGAAGAATCTTTTTCATAGAAGGCAGAAATCCCCGTAATTACAGACCGAGAACGCCTTTCACTTTCAATTTGTCCATCATTATCTGCACTATGCCGACAAATCCCCTGTATTCGCTTTCGTCCTCACCGCCAAGCGTGTCAGCGACAATAAGCACATCCACCGCCCCGTATATGAGCCCTGCGGCGTCGGATATTTTGATATCGCTCATTTGAGTGAAATCCAAAAGGTTTCTCATTGCTTCCGACATTATCGACATCACGACCACATCCGCAATAGTCGGGGGAGCCACTTCCTCGAAAACGGGCGAAAAATCCATTTCCGCTTTTGCAGATCCGTTATCGAGCCACAGAGCATAAGGCGAGGCGCTTGCGCGCCCGTTATTCATCATTTCAAGCAGTTCCTTGACAATATTCATTGCGGAATAATAGATCTCATAGGCCGGAGAGCCTTCTGCGATTTCGACATTAGCAAGCTTTTTCCGCAAAGCGTCTTTGGAAGATTCGTTCACCGATGCCTTGGAAATATCGAAAAGCAAAGAGTCCATAACTTCGCCATCCAGCGTGATCGAATCCAAAAGCTGAACGATCAAAGGCTTGATTGCCTCTATGTTATGAACGGTATCGGATGTGGAGCCTGCCCGCATCTGGTTCACCGCTTCCTGAATCTGCTCCTCAGCGGCATTGAACCTCTCCTGCTTCGCCTGGGAACCGTACGATTCCAAGACAAAATCAACAGACTTCTCCGCCGAGCCCGATGAGGATTGTGCAGAACCGCGACTGCCTGTGAAAACGTTTATTCCCGTCCCGGACAATCCACCAGCCACTCTAGCTATATTATCCGCCAGAACATCGGCAGAGCATGAGGCAAAAGCAAACGCAACGGCAATCGCAAGCAACAAGCAACAAAATCTTTTCATATCACGCCCCCGCAAAGCACCAAAAGACCAGCCTTCGGAGAGAAAATCATTCCGGATGCTTCAATTTAAGCATATTTTCCCAAACTGTCAAGGACGATTCCAACACGGGAGTTCCAAAAAAATGCTGCCTAAAGGTCGCTCCTACATGACATATCAGAGTTTTTTGAGTTTTTCCATGCGATCGAGCGCTTCATGCAGCGTCTCATCCTTTTTGGCGAAGTGCATTCTGACGACTCCGAACGCAGGAGATTGGAAGAACGACGAGCCTGGAACAACCGCCACTCCCACTTTCTCTGCCATTTTCTCGCAAAACTCGACATCGCTCTCGCTCTTTTTCATGTATTGCGACAAATCAGCAAGCACGAAATACGTGCCTTCGGGGTCGCGATATGGAATGCCCAAGTTTTTCAAGCCCCCGATGAATATGTCTTTCATGTGCTGATAATGGTCGTTGAATTCCTTGTAATAGGAATCAGGCATTTCAAGCCCGACGACCGCCGCCTCCATAAGCGGAGCAGGAGCGCCGACGGCATTGAAGTCATGATATTGCTTTATCCTGTTCATGATCCCTTCTTCGGCGATGGCATAACCCAGTCTCCAGCCTGTTATGGAATATGTCTTGGAGAGAGAAGAGCAAGCGACAGTCCTTTGCCACATTCCAGGCAAAGAGTTCATATAGATCATCTTCCTTCCGCCGAAAATTATATGCTCATAGACCTCGTCCGTTATGGCATACGCATCGTATTTTATGCAAAGATCGGCAATCGTCTTCATTTCCTCAAGCGTAAAAACACGACCGGACGGGTTGGCCGGATTGCAAATGAGAATCGCTTTCGCACCCTTTTTGAATGCATCCTCAAGTTTCGAAGCGTCGAAAGTGTACTTGGGAGGTTCGAGTTCGACAAAAACGGGCTCGCAATCCGCCATTATGCATTGGGCCTTGTAATTCTCGAAGTAAGGCGAAAACATTATTATCTTGTCGCCGGGATTGGTAAGTGCGAATATCGTATCCACCATGGCCTCTGTCGAACCAATAGTTACGACGATGTTCTTCTCAGGATCGAGCGGAACCCCCATGAAATGCGAGCACTTGCGGCACGCTGCCTGTCTGAAATTAGGAGCTCCCATAGTAATAGGATATTGATGAGGGCCCTTCAAGGAAATCTCTCTCAGCCTAGTCACGATTTCGACAGGCGGGTCGAAATCGGGAAAGCCCTGCGCGAGATTAACGGCATTGTGATTCAATGCTATCCTCGTCATTCTCCTGATAACCGAATCCGTAAAACATTTGTTCTTCCTACTCAATTCCTGCATGCAATCACCCCCTTCAGCACGCCCCTGAAATATGTCGTACAGAGAGCGCTCTTCGAGACGCTTCCAAAAACCTGCTGTTCGGAACGTCCCTTATAAAATCTTGACTCCGTGCTCCGCGGCTTCCTTCAATGTCGCATCATCCCACACCGAGGATTGAACTTCGCCTATGTGCGCCTTGTGAAGAAGGAACATGCACACCCTGCTCTGCCCGATTCCGCCGCCAACGGTCAGAGGGAAATCTCCCGACAAGAGGCGCTTGTGCCAATAAAGGTTCTTGCGCTCCTCCTTGCCGGTCAGCTTCAGCTGCAGAAGCAAACTCTTATCATCCACTCTGATTCCCATGCTGCTGAGTTCAAGGCTGTCTTTCCTTATATCATCCCAGACTATGATGTCGCCATTAAGCCCGAAGTGGCCGTTTCCGGTATCCTCTGTCCAGTTATCGTAATCCGGAGCGCGAAGCCCATGCGGCTTGCCGTCGGCGAGCTTTCCGCCTATTCCCACCACGAAAACCGCGCCGTATTTTTCCGCAAGCTTGCGTTCGCGCTGTTCAGGCGTAAGATCCGGATATTCCTTCAAGGCATCTTCAGAATGCACGAAAACGATGTCGCGCGCGAGCCTATAGTTCAAAGATGTCCAATGCTGACACACGAGAAATTCGGTTCTTTTCAGCGCCGAATAAATTTTGACAACGATTTTCTTCAAAAAATCAAGATTGTATTCCGATTTGTCGATAACCCTTTCCCAATCCCATTGGTCAACGTATATCGAATGTATGTTGTCAACATCATCATCCGCTCTTATGGCATTCATATCCGTATAAAGACCCGTTCCATGATCAAATTTCTCGTCAGCGAGAACCATCCTCTTCCATTTCGCAAGAGAATGAACTATCTCCATGTTCCTGCCTGAAAGCTTGGAAACGGAGAATTTCACCGCACGCTCTATGCCTGACAAATCATCGTTTATTCCGGTTCCCTGCTCGACGAACATAGGCGCTGTAACACGCGAAAGCTTGAGCTCTCCGGACAACTCCCTCTCAAAAGTCTCCTTTATGAATTTTATGGCGCTTTCAGTCTGGCGCGCATTCAGCACAGGCTCGTAGTTGCGAGGAAAAACACTTGATTCTACCATGCGGACACCTCCAGGAGAATATTTTTCCTATTATACGGAAATCCGTTTTAAACGCAAGGTCTTTTATACAATGGCGAATACCTGCGGGCGCAGATTGCCTATGGGGACTGCGATAAAAAAAAGCGGCCTTGCGGCCGCCCGTTATGTCGTGCTATGCAAATCGCCTTGTGCAGCGACATGTCCGAATCATCACTTCTTGTTGATGACTTCCACATCCTGCAGCTGAGCCTGCCACGTATTGTATTCGCCTTTGATGAAAGGCTGCGCTTTCCAGTGCCCCAAATAGCAGTGGCCGATAGCTCTGACAGGCACGCCATCCTCGAACAAGACGAGAGCAGGTTCCCTGAATTTAGCGTTACGATCGACTTTTTCTCCTATGCCGTTCTTGCCGTTAACGCCCTGAATGGTGCTGCCGCGATTGTCCTTGCGAAGCCATGTTTCAAGGTTCATCCTCTTAATCGCTTCGTATTTGGAATCGGCGAACCCGCCCCAATCGTACTTGCAGAGGTTAAGCAGCTGGAATGCGAACTCATCCTCGAAGTTGTTCTTCGCGCCGTTGCACACCCTTCTGCTGATCTTTATCTCTTCGATGTCGTTCACCAATTCGAACTTCTCCTCATCGGTAAGGCCGGTGTTTTCCTTGTTAAGCATGTAGTTTCCATTGTCGTAAATCGGAATGTTCTTATCCATGCTCCAATACTTGAGCCAGCTGTAGAGTTCGGCAAATCCGAAATTCATTCTGTTTTCATAATAGCTTTCGTTTTCCTTGCCTGAATACCAACTCTTCGAACTGAAGTTCTCCAAGAAGCTATAGTCCTTTATGATTTGCGAACTCGCAGTCACCGAAGCACCGCCTTTCTTGCTGGCATACTTGTATTTCGCCCCATCCACCTGAACTACGAATGTTCTGACGTCCGAATCAAGCTTTTCTCTCCACAATGTCGAATCCGATTTATTTCCCGAGGAGAACATCATCAGCGTCCAATACGGCATCAGATTGTCTCCGCCGCACATGGCGTCGCTTCCCTCCTCTTCGATTCTATCCGCATTGCAGCACGAAGGCATGGCATCGTCCATAAGGTAGTCGTAATCGTAATCATATCCGTCATAGAACAGAACAAGAGCCCTCGACTTCTTATTGGGGTTGTTGCTCTTCTCGTTCTCGACCATTGCCACATAATCGTCGATGTCGCCTATTTCTATGTAATGCTCGTGCTTGATCGAATTTCCATGCAGGCCCGTAGCGTTTCCTTTCGAGGCCGCATACAAACCGGTGGAAGTGTACATGTCGCCTTCCTCGCAATCTCCGAAAAACGCATAGCTCGCTTCAGGGAATGTCGGCCTCGTCACCTTATCGGTATGCGAAATGTAAAGACTGGCTTCGCTGCCGTCAACGCCTGTCTTCTTGAAATCGAGCTCGCACATGCCTTGGACGAAGTTGGTGTATTTGACCGTGATATCATACCCTTTGAGGTAGTCGTTGTCTTCCTTGTTCTTGTAAATTCCGCAGAGCCAGTATTGAGCAGTGTTCTTTACTTCTTCCTGTGGTGTCTGATGGAATGTGTACTCCCATTTATTGGCCAGCTGGTTGAGACGGAAATCAAGAGTGCTGTCGCCATAGAACATGTTGAACACGGTCTGGACGTCGCAATCCATGTAGAACAGCGTCTTGATGAACCGATAGACTTCATCTCCCTTGCTCTCGCTTGTCCAGTTCCCGCTCCATTCCACGCTGAACTTGCCGTCTTTGGAATCCTTATTGACCGCTCCGACGCGATATGCAAGATACCCCGGCTCCAAGCTGGCGTAATAAGTGCTTTTGATCGTGCGTTCGGAACCGTTATTGGTCGCATAGGTTAGGAATATGTAATTGTCGCCCTTCACGACATCGGTCTCTTCACTCCCCTTTCTGAACAAAAGATGAATGTTGTCCGAATAATACTCGCTCTTTCCGGTGCTCGAATCAATATAGCAATCATGAGCCCCCTTGAGATCCAAACCGATGTTGCCATAGACGATCTCCCTGAAGTCGCCGTCAAACGGAACCAGCAACGAATAGGCTATCTCTCCAGAAGCAACTCCTCCATTCCACGGCGTGCTGTCGCTGCCGCCGGACTGCTCGCCGGACGA
>DMKZ01000151.1 GCA_003454065.1 Spirochaetaceae bacterium | reverse complement strand
TTCGGGCGATGAAACTATCTCCCCATCCTTGTCACTTATTATGGAATAGCCTCTTTCCAATATTCCATAAGGCGATACCAAATTCAAGTTGACTGACAACGCCTCAAGCTTTTTTTCAAAATTCGTCTTTAATGCCGAAAACGATGAGTCCAGCTTGCTGTCAAGCAAAGCCACCTTGTTCCTTTGCATCATCAAAAACGTTTCCATAGCCGCGCCGAATTTCCTTTGCGCATCAGCCAATCTGATATTCCGTTCCGATACGGCATTTTCGCAAAAGCGATCGAATTCCATTTCCAATCGATTCAATTTGTTCGATTGAATGCCGTACATATTCGACAGCATCGCCTCAAACCTGATGCGCTTGGACTCCATCATGCTCGCATGGTTGGAAATCATCTGGCTTACGAAATTCAGCAGACGCTGCTCATTGGTCCTGACTTCCCTTCTCATCCTATCTATCTCGCCCAAACAAAGCTCGACAGCCTGAGTCGGCGTGGAAGCCCTTCTGTCTGCTGCCAAATCGCACAGCGGCTGTTCGGTTTCATGCCCAATAGATGATATGACGGGAAGTTTGCTTTCGCAAACGCTTTTGACGATAGCTTCGGATGAAAAAGGCAGCAGATCCTCGAAGCTTCCTCCTCCTCGCGCAACTATAAGAACGGAATTGCCGAAGCAAACGTTTTTCAAGCCGAATGCCGAACCGCCGTTTTCCTCACAAGCGCTGACGACCTTGTTTGCGAAAGCAACCATTTCGGAAACGGTGCGCTCGCAATCCGAACCCTGCACCGAAACAGGAAGGATATGAACGCTCGCACCCTTATTGCGAAGATTCCGCGTCTTGATTATATCCCTTATCACCGAACCTTGCGGCGATGTCACAACGAAAAGATTTCTGACCAAAGCAGGAATCGGTTTCTTTTCCTTTGCGAAATAAGTATTCCTCCACCTTTCCCTGAGCTGCCTTAGCCGTTCGAGAATCTCGCCTATTCCGAACTTCCGAAGCATATCCGCTTTTAGCGAAAAGCGACCTGTTTTCTGATACAGATCCCCTTTGCCGCGCACAAGGACATCATCGCCTTTTTTCGGTTTGAAAGGAAGTGCCCTCAAATAGTTCGAAAACATGATGACATCCAAAGACGAATCCTCATCCTTGATCGTGAAATAGGCGGCGGACGGGTACTCCTTGTATTGGCTTATTTCGCCACGGACGTAAAAAACATTGGGAATGCGCGATAGCAATGCGGAATAATACCTGTTGAATTCGGATACGGTGCAAATGTCTTCTTCTTGAACCATAGCAAATGATAATCCGTCCCTCGCATTCGGTTCAAATGCGACCGGAAACGCTCAGGACGGAAAAAGAGTGCTTTTGAAAATTGCTGTTGGACTTAGAGGTTTTAAGAAACGCCCTTAAATCACGAATCTGGTTCCGACCTTATCGCTATACACGGCCTCGGCGATATGCTTCGGGTCGGTGATGATTCCTATATGCTTCGTGCTCTTCACGAAGTCCACCATAGCCTGAACCTTAGGCAGCATGCTGCCCTTTCCGAATTGATTCTCGCCTATATACTTCTCGGCCTCGGAAAGCGTCAGCACGTCGAGTTCCTTCTGATCTGGTTTGCCGAAGTTTATGCATGCCTTCGGAACAGCGGTGGAAACCACGAACATATCCGCATTTAGCAATTTCGCCAGAAGACAAGTCGCAAGATCCTTATCAATCACAGCTTCGCATCCGACCAATTCGCCTTTGTCATCCTTAACCACTGGAACGCCACCGCCGCCGACGGCAACAGTGATGATGTTGGAATTGATAAGGGATTTGATGACATTGTACTCGACAATGCCGTAAGGTTTTGGCGAGGGAACGACTCTCCTATAGCCGCGATTCGCATCCTCGGTCACTATCCAGCCTTCTTTCTTCGCCTGCTTCTCAGCCTCTTCCTTGGTCATGAAGCTCCCGATTGGCTTGGATGGATTCTCAAAAGCGGGATCCTTTTTGCTGACTTCGACTTGAGTCACGACGGTAACAACATCTCGTTTGATTCCCTCTTTGGCAAGTTCGTTGTAAATGGCCATCTGAATCTGGTATCCGATCGAACCTTGCGTATCAGCCACACACGAATCCAGCGGAACAGGATGAAGTATGGACTTCGCATATTCCGCCCTTCTGAGTATGAAGCCCACCTGAGGGCCATTGCCATGCGTGATCACGACGTTATGCCCGTCCTTGATGAGCTTGACGATCGGCTTGATCGATTCCCTCGCCGTATCATATTGCGATTTGACGCTGATGTTCTTGGAATCCGTAATCAACGAATTTCCGCCGATTGCAACCACTATGAGTTTCTTGTCCATGATTCTCCCTCCGCAAACCTATCTTTTCTTGAAGCGCGATAGAACAGCCGCTTCGCTATTGTCAATCGAAGCAGGCATCCTGACCGCCCCTTCGAACACTTTCATATCCTTGAATCCGGTGCCTGTCAAAAGGCAAAGCACATTGGCATTGGCTCCGAAATCGTCAAGCACGCGCTCCTTATCCTTGAGAACACCGGCATACGCTGCGGAAGCGGCAGGCTCCGCAAAAATCCCGGCGTCCTTTGCCAATTCGAGCTGCGCTGCCTTTATTTCGTCATCGGAAACCTGAACGCACCACCCGTCGCTTTCCCTGATCCTGCGAACTGCCTGCCTGCCCGCGGCAGGAGACGCTACGCTTATGCTATCGGCTATGGTCACAGCCGCATCGAGATTTGCAAATTCCCCGGTCTCGAAGGCCTTGGCGATGGCATTGCTCCTCGTGCTCTGAACAGCGACTATGCGCGGAAGCTTTTCGATCAGCCCTGCATCCTTCAAATCGACGAATCCTTTGGCAACTCCGGATATTATGCATCCGTCGCCCACCGGAACATAAACGATGTCAGGAACTTTCCTCCCCATCTGGTTGTAAAGCTCTATGCTTACGCTCTTCTTGCCTTCGATCGTTATCGGGTTGTAAGCCGTGTTCCTGTTTATGCCGCCAAAATTCTTCGTGTAGCAAATGGAAAGCGCAAAAGCATCGTCATACGTACCATTGACAGGGACAACGGTCGCTCCATAGAGTATGGATTG
>DMKZ01000116.1 GCA_003454065.1 Spirochaetaceae bacterium | reverse complement strand
GGTCGAACCGGTCTTACGGCTTGCACCACTGCGGTTCTTTTCCTTTGCTCGCTTTTCCTGGCTCCGCTGTTCTGTTCGGTTCCTTCGGCTGCCACGTCGCCGGTTCTCATCATAGTCGGGCTTTACATGTGCTCTCCGATTGCGGAAATCGATTTCACCAAGGATTTCTCAGAAGCCATTCCCGCATTTCTCACTGTGGTGTTCATGCCCTTGGCGTATTCTATAGCTGACGGCATCATGTTCGGTGTCATATCGTATGTGATTTTGAAGCTGATCAAGAGGGATTACAGGAACGCTTTGAAGCCGACTACGCTCACGATTTTCGTTCTGTTCATCATCAAGCTCATCCTCAATAATATGAGTTTGGCCTGATGGAGACGGACTATCGTACATAGTCGAAAATAACCGTATAACGATACAATAGCATGACGGCAATTCCGCATGGGTCTTTTTCGGTCTCTTGCGGGGTTGCCTTTTTCGTATGGAGCGATTCCAAATGTTGAAGACTTTCAGATTTGGGGGAATTCATCCGGATCCCAGCAAAGAATACAGCAAAGGCAAGCCGATCGAAAGGCTTCCTCTCCCGAAGAAACTCCTGATACCGATGTCCATGAGCACTGGTGCGCCAGCCAAGATTCTGGTCGATGTCGGAGGCTCGGTCGCCAAAGGCCAGCTAATAGGCGAGAAAAGCGGCTTTATTTCGGCGAATGTCCATTCTCCCGCCGACGGCACGGTCAAGGCTATCAGAAACATAACCCTTCCTGCCGGAAATGTGTGCCCCGCTCTTGAAATCGAGACCAGCGACGAGCAGACCGACCCTTTTTCGGAAAAATGCGACGATACGTTCGTTCAGGGTTTGTCCAGAGAGGATTTGGTGACCATAATCGAGAAAAGCGGAATAGTCGGGATGGGCGGTGCCGCTTTTCCTGCGAATGTGAAATACAATATCAAGGAAGGCGTTAAAGTCGAATATCTTCTGATAAACGCTTGCGAATGCGAGCCGTTTCTCACTTGCGACTGCAGATTGCTGATCGAGAGGCGCGAAGAAGCGATAAGCGGAATCAGGATTCTCAAGAGGCTTTTCGGAAACCCTGATACAAGGTTGTGCACCGAGACGAACAAGAGGTCCGAAGCCGAAAGCCTCATTACTGGCGTGAAAGACGGAAGCTTTGCCTTGGAGGTTCTTAAGACGAAATATCCGCAAGGCGATGAGAAGTCGATCATAAACGCGGTCACCGGCAGGGAGGTTCCGTCGGGGAAGCTCCCGCTGGACGTAGGGTGCGTCGTGGTGAATCTGGGAACTGCGATAGCCGTTCATGAGGCTGTCTGCTACGGCAAGCCGCTTTACGAGCGCGTGGTCGCTGTCACTGGAAACGGGATCAGGGAGCCTAAGAATCTGTTGTGTCCTGTCGGCGCTTCCGTTCGCGATGTTTTGGATTATTGCGGAGGGTTGACGGATAAGGCGGACAGGATCATTTCAGGCGGTCCCATGATGGGCTTTTCGTTCTACGACCTTGATACTCCGATCGCTAAGGCGACGTCGGGAATCCTCGTGATGGAGAAGATCGCGCCGAAAAAGGAATATCCTTGCATTTCATGCGGAAGGTGCGCTGCTGCTTGCCCTATGAGGCTTGTTCCGACCAGAATGTACAAGTTCATAATGAATGAAAGGGTTTCAGATGCCATCGGGATAAATCTTCTTGATTGCAGGGAGTGCGGCTGTTGCGAATATTCGTGCCCGTCGGGGATACCGCTTGTGCAGGGCTTCAAGATGGGCAAGAAAATCTGGAGGATGAAAAAATGAGCGATAGGAAATTCACGATATCCGTTTCACCTCACGTCCATTCCAAGGAGACGACGCCGCAAATCATGCTTTGGGTGTGCGTTGCGCTTCTTCCGGCATGCGCATGGGGCGTGTACTCCTTCGGATTCGGAGCTTTTTCGGTTCTGGCGGCTTCCGTAACAAGCTGCGAAGTTTTCGAATATCTGTTTTCCAAGATTCTTTTCAGGAAAAGCACGTTGGGCGATTGTTCGGCTCTGGTGACAGGATTGCTCATAGGAATGAATCTGTCCGCCGGAGTGCCTCTTTATGTGCCGATCATCGCTTCGCTTTTTGCGATAGGCGTGGCTAAGATGTCGTTCGGAGGGCTTGGTCAGAATTTCATCAACCCCGCTTTGGCAGGGCGTCTGTTCGTGTTTTTCTCGTTTACGGCTGCCATGTCGTTCTTTCCGCAGCATAGGGCGTGGAAGTATTATAGGGGGATTTCATATCCTGCATCCGCTCCTTATGCGAATTCGATTTCGTCCGCATCCATGGCGGCTGCTTCGGCATCCTCGGAAAGCATTTCAGCCGAGTCGGCCGATTCGATTCAGCGCGGCGTCGATGCCGTGACAAGCGCGTCCCCGCTGGCATCATACAAATCCAATCCTCTTTCGAAAAAGTTCAATAACCTGCAATATATGAATGAAGTCGGCTATCCGTTCACCAGATTCGCTTCCGATGTCCATTCGAAAACCGGTATAAGTCCTTATGTGGTCGATGCCTTTTTCGGTTTTAAGAACGGTTGCATAGGCGAGATATCCGGACTTCTGCTTCTTCTGGGCGTTGCGATTCTGATTTTCAAAAAGCTGATTTCGCATGTGATTCCGGTTGTCTATATAGGTTTGTACATGCTTTTGGAATGGGTGCTCGGCGGACTTGTCTATGGGCAGGGCCTGTTTGCCGGCGAGGCGGTCTATTCCGTGCTGACGGGCGGAGTCTTGCTATGCGCTTTCTTCATGGCTACGGATATGGTGACATCTCCCGTAACCAAGCAGGGGCATGCGATGTATGCAGCGCTCTTGGCGGTGATGACTTTTCTCATCAGAAGGTTTTCGGCGCTTCCGGAAGGTGTGAGCATAGCTCTTATGTTGGCTAACATAGCGACGCCTACGATTGATAAATATTGCAAAAGAAGGGTTTTCGGGGTGAAAAAATGACCAAGGCTGATGAAAGGGTGAAAATCAATCCAGTAGCCGTGCTGATCGGCTTGTGCTGTGCGCTCTCAATAGTTCTTGCTTTCATAAACTCCATTAC